>NZ_JBVIHM010000003.1:0-107458 GCF_055570295.1 Streptomyces sp. NPDC031265 | reverse complement strand
CCCCAAACGACGCTTTTCCGGTCTTGCGTTTCCTGAGAGGGGGGGGCCCAAAACGCGCAGAGGCAACGCAGCGGGGTGTTGGGGGGCGCCGGGCCCTCCCCCGGCCCCCGACCCAGCCAGTTCTCGGCGGTGGTCAGCGCCACCCGCCCGCTGCGCCCCCACAGCCCGCGCGGCGTGACCTGCACGAGCGGCAGGGCGCAGCGCGCGGCGAGGGACAGCGCGAAGGGCGTGGCGTGGGGCCACTGCTCGCTCAGCACGTCCCGGATCTCCTTCATGGTGTACGGCCGCTCCTCCACCAGCCCACGCACGGTCGCGGCGAGCCGCTCCAGGTCCACACCCTCCAGCTGCCCTCGGAACTGCTTGAGCTCGCGGTCCCGGGCCGCTTGGACGAGCGGGCGCAAGGTGAGGACGTCGTCGGCGGTGTGGAGGTGGATGGTGGAGCGCATGGTCACGATCCGTACGAGCTCGCGCGCCTCGATCAGCGCGGAGAGCTGCTCGGGCCGGAAGCCGGTGAGCCGGGACCACAGCGCGAAGTACGGCGGCTTCACGTTCTGCGCCTGCAGCCCGACGAGGTGCGCGACCGCGTCCTTCGGCCCGAGCGCGGAGGTCCGGCTCAGCAGGTGCTGACGGTCGAGGGTGGCGCGGTTGAGGGCGCGGAGGGTGAGGAGGGGGGCGGAGTGGGCGGAGTGGGCGGAAGCGGGGCGTGAGGAGCGCGTCTTCTGCGGGGCCATGGGGGCACGGTAGTGCGGATTTAGGACAGGTTCTGGCCGCGATGGGGATACGCGGGGGTGCCGGGGCGCAGCGGGGGCGGCGGGGCGCGCCGGGGGGCGTGCCGGGGGAGCCGGGGGGAGCGGCGTCCGCAACGGGACAACGGGATACAACGGGATACCCCAGTGGTGTCAGGCACGTCCGGCGTATGCCAAAGACCTGGATGACGTCCGGAACGACGCCGAGCCTGTGACATTTGAGCCGTATATCCTGCACCGAGACCAGGCGGGCGCACCCCGGCCCGCTGCGGAACACCGCCGGAAGCGGTCGCGCGCGGGAGGTGAAGCCATGACCGAGCGAGGAGCCGGCCCGGGCCTGGTGACGCCATGAGCGAGCGGGGTGCGCGTCCAAACCAGTCTCCGCCGCCATCGAAGAAACACTCCTGGCGGCGCCAGATCGCCCCGCCGCCGAACCCGCCCGCGTCCACGCCCCCGGCGTCCGCCGCACCGGCCTCCCCCGGGCCCGTACGGCACGACCACCGCAGCGTCGTGGAGTCCGCGCTGTACCGGGACGGCCGCCGCGTCTCGTCCCCCGGCACCCTCGCCGAGACCTTCCGCCGGCTGCGCGAGACCCCCGACGGCATGGCCTGGATCGGCCTGCACCGCCCGTCCGAGGCCGAACTGCTCTCGCTGGCCGAGGAGTTCGACCTCCACCCGCTGGCGGTGGAGGACGCTTTGGAGGCCCACCAGCGCCCGAAGCTGGAACGGTACGGCGAGACCCTCTTCGTCGTCCTGCGCGCGGCCCGCTATCTGGACGCCCCGGAGGAGGTCGACTTCGGCGAGCTGCACGTCTTCATCGGCCGCGACTTCCTCATCACCGTCCGCCACGGCGCCGCCCCCGACCTGTCGGCAGTGCGCCGCCGCATGGAGGAGACGCCCGAGCTGATGGCCCTGGGCCCGGAGGCGGTGCTGTACGCGATCCTGGACGCGGTGGTGGACGGCTACGTACCCGTCGTCTCCGGCGTCCAGAACGACATCGACGAGATCGAGACAGAAGTCTTCCGCGGCGACCCCGAGGTGTCCCGCCGCATCTACGAACTCTCCCGCGAAATCGTCGAGTTCCAGCGCGCCACCCGCCCACTCGTCGGCATGCTGCACGGCCTGATGGCCGGATTCGCCAAGTACGGCACGGACGAGGAACTCCAGCGCTACCTCCGCGACGTCGCCGACCACGTCACCCACACCAGCGAACGCGTAGACGGCTTCCGCCAGGCCCTCACGGAGATCCTCACGGTCAACGCGACCCTGGTAACCCAACAACAGAACGCGGAAATGCGGGCGTTGGCGGAGGCGGGCTTCGAACAGAACGAGGAGATCAAGAAGATCTCTTCGTGGGCCGCCATTCTGTTTGCTCCGACACTGGTCGGGACCATCTACGGCATGAACTTCGAGAGCATGCCGGAGCTGAAGTGGGCGGCTGGGTATCCATTCGCGATCCTGCTGATGGCGGGGGTGTGCGTGAGTCTGTACTTCATCTTCAAGCGGCGGCATTGGTTGTAGGCGCCAAGCCGGACCAGATGATCAACTTCGCGCCCGCGAATGCTCATGAGGGCCCGCTTCGGAGTCCTGGGGAGAATCTGGGGAGAATGCGCGGCCTTGGGGAGCGGGCCATCACTCTCCTCACCCGCTGTTCCGCACCTGCCGTACGACGCGGCTCCGCCGAGCGGCTTCAGCCAACCGTCACTGAGCGTCTCCTACCGGGCCCTGCAGGCGTCTGCGCGCAGCGCGGCTCGCCCTCTCCATCAGGAGGGTCGCACTTCCCGTCCAACAGCCGCAGTGACAGCTCGCTGGTGAACGAGTCGGGTGCGTACGAGCTTCGCCTCCGATGTGAAGCAGTCCTCGATCGTCATGTGGTTGACCGCAGGGCATACCCCTCCGTCGACGACGACGGACACCGCGAGGCCGCAGTCCGCGAGAAGGGCGTGGACCTGGTCGAGGGTCACGGCGGGGCCGCGATCGTCCGGTCCGGCATCGCCGGAGATGTTGGCGGTCGTGGCGGCGACGGGAACCTTGGCCCGTGCCGCCAGTTCGCCGAGAATCCCGGGAGCGATGGTGGTGAGGGCGGGCGAGCCGACTGCGGCATGGCGTGCGGCGTCGGCCGCCGAGGCGACCCTGCTGGCTGTAGGCGCGCCCTCAGCGCCTAGAACCCAACCGCCTTGACAACCACGACGCCGAGTTGGGGAATGCGCCTCGCCGCTGCCCGGCCGGTTCTCCTGGCGCGACATGAACTCCCGACCCGACCGATCCTCCCCCCGCCGTCGTGACCTCCGCGTCCATCACATCGAACGGCAGCATGACCGCGCGCACCGGGTGGGCGTCACGTCGCCGAGGTGCCCGGCCGCGCGGCGAGGCCGGAGCACCCACAGGCACGACGCCTGGCGTACCGCCACCACCAGCGTCCTCGCAGCAGTGCGCTGCTTGTCACCCGAGCGGTGGGAGGCGAGGACGTCCGCAATGGCCAACCGGCGGCGACTGTGAAAATCGCTGTCCGATCACCGGAGCACGATGATAGACATCCGGCGTGGAAAAGAATCTTGAGTTCCCTGACCTGCTGCGACTGATCGATGAACGGTCGACCGCCTTCCGCGCCGCGGTCGTCGCCGCGCCCAGTCTCGACGCACAGGTGCCGACCTGCCCCGGGTGGACGCTGTTCGATCTGGTGAAGCACCTGGGTGGGGGAGACCGTTTCTGGGCCGCCATCGTCGGCGCGGGGCCTGCCGACGCTCCCCCGGCCGAGGCCGCCGCTGCGCGCGCAGCTCTGGAAGTGCCGCGGGAGCGTGAGGCCCTGCTGGCCTGGCTGGCCGCGTCGACGCAGCTTCTGCTGAGCACCCTGCGCGAGGCGGGCCCGGACGCCGGCTGCTGGGCGTGGTGGAGTGCCCTGCAGACGCCGCGGACCTCCGGCGGAGTCGCCCGGCACCGGGTCCAGGAGAGCGCGGTGCACACCTACGACGCCCAGCTCGCCGCGGGCGCCCCGCAGCCGCTGCCGGCCGAGGTCGCCCTCGACGGTGTCGAGGAGTTCCTGTTCACCTGCGTCGCGACGCCCAGCGCCTGGCCGCACAAGCCCACGGCCTTCGACTTCCACACCGCCGAGGGCCGCTCCTGGCGCCTCACGGTCGACGGCGACGGCGCACGCTCCACCCGCATCCCCGCGCCCACTGCCGCGACCGGCGAGGACTCGGACGCAGCAGGCATCTCCATCCATGGCACGGCCAGTGAGTTGGTCCTCTCCTTGTACGACCGTATCCCGGCCGACTCCTTGCACGTTGACGGAGACTCAGGGCTGTGGGACCTGCTCCGCGCCTGGGAGCCGGAGGAGTAGGAGGTAGCGGGGGCGGTTGGCCGGGCTACGAGCCGGTAGGACACGACTCCTCACCAGGTTCGTCAGTCGCGGCACCGGGCTCAAACCCGCGAGGCGGCCTCGGGGCGTCACCAAGCCGACCGTCTACCTGGTCAGAGCTCGAACTCACCACCTCCGCACGATCAGAGACGAGTACATCGACAGCCGGGCAACCGCCGACCGGCTCGCTCTCCGTATCCAGCGAGCCGGCGGTTCTGCGCCGCGCCCCTGGCCGCGCCCCTGGTCCCATGAACCCGCCAGATGATCATTTGTCAGGTAGGCCATAGGCAGCTGCTCTCCTCCCCAACCCGCTCAGCGGCGACCTCCGCTCTCGCCATCGGTGTACCCACCGCCTGTTCCAGCGTGGGGAATCCAAGTGGGCATGTCTGGCCGGCACCTGAGCGGCGGGTGGGGAAATTCGAAGAGCCTCATCAGCATCGATCCCGCGTCACTGATCGGTCGTCGGCTGGTGCGGCTTGTGGCGTCCTGGCAGGTGTATGAAGGACGAGAGCGGTCGCCGCGGTGGAGGTGGGCGTCGGCCAGCAAGAGCATGCCCAGGACGTGGCGGTCTCGGACGAACTCCACTTCAGCCACGACCGACCGCTCCTGGACGTCGCCCGTGAGGCGCTGGCCCGCCAACTGCGCCTGGACGCCGACGGAGACGACTCGCCCTGACGTACCCGGGGGCAGTGCCCGCCCGAGAAACCCGCCCGCCAGGATGTCCGGTCCTGCCGCCATGCAGCAGCAAGGCTCACCGCATAGCAGCAAGCCCCTCACGCCCGCAGCCCTTCGGTGCAACCCGTCAGCGGACGGGCACAGCCCGCTACTTTGGGTTGCCGACCCAGATCCCGTTGGTGACTGGTCCTGTTGGACATCCGCCTCCGGAGAAGAGGGTCATCATGACCCCGCCCCCTGCAATGGTCTGCGTCCAAGAAGTCCGCTCCCACGGAGACTGCACCCTGGTAGTCCTGTGCGGCGAAATCGACATCCACACCGCCCCGGGCATCACCTGGCGCCTCGACGCCCTCACCCACACCGGTGATGTCGACCTGTTGATCGACCTGTGCCCGGTCGAGTTCATCGACGTCGCCGGCGTACGGCTCCTCGACCGCGCCCGAGCCCGGACCAGCGGCCGACACGGACGCCTGCGCCTGATCTGCACCCGCCGCGCAACCCTGCACTTGCTCAACCATCCAGCACTTCAGCTGGACTTCGACATCCTGGACCAGCTGCCCGTGCTCCTTCCACCGCAGGCAGCGGCCTGACCGACGTGAAACCACCCTGCGCCCGCTCCCCCGGCGCAGCTACGCTCACCAAGCGGCCCCGGACCCCGGTCGACTGTGTGCCTCCCGTCGCCGGGGCATCCTCCCGCGCCCAGCGGCTCGGTCGAGGCGACCCGGCCTGCGGCCCCATGGGGAGCGAGGCCGCGGGCCGGGTCCACGGCAGCCGCACCGCGCCTCCTGAAGCCGCCCCACTCGCGAAGCGCCGAAGTGTTGACGGCCTTGCCGTCCCGGTATCGGGCAGACGCATCCCGGCCGCCGAACGGACCGAAGCCCCGACCACCGCCGCGTCACGCCGCCCCGTGCACCGGACGCTCGACAGCCGCATCCCTGGCCCCTGAGGCGCGTGCCGGACGCGCCCGGTCCAGCAGCGGCCCCGTCATCAGTGTCGTCACCACCGCCATCAGCACCATCGCCGTGAACAAACGCGTGTCGATGACGCCCAGGCCCAGGCCCACGTTGAGAATGACCAGTTCGGTCAGGCCGCGGGCGTTCAGGAGCACCCCGAGGGCCGTCGCCTCGCGCGGGGTCGAGCCGGTCATGCGGGCCGCGCCGAACGCGCCGGTGAACTTGCCGACGCAGGCCGCCGCCAGGACCGCCGCCGTCATGGCCAGACCCCGGGTGCCCAGGCCGGAGATGTTCACGGACATTCCGGTGACGGTGAAGAAGACCGGCAGGAGCAGCAGGCTGGTCTGTTCGATGCGTTCGGGGACCTGCGGGGCCGTCTCGTCGATCCGGGCGCGCGGGACCACCGCGCCGAACGCGAACGCGCCGAAGACCGCGTGCAGGCCGATCTCGTCGGTGACCGCCGCGGTCAGCAGGACACCGACGACGAGGACGGCGTGGGTGAGCGCGGTGCCGCCCGTCCACGGTCTGGCCGGGGCGAGGAGCCAGGCGAGGCCCGGCCGTACGAGCAGGACGAGCGCGGCGAGCAGCAGTGCCGACTCCAGGGCCATCCGGGCCAGCGGCCACGGCCCGCTCGCGCGGACCACCACGACCACCGCCGCCAGGATGCACCACGCCAGGAAGTCCTGGACGGCCGCGCAGGCGAGCGAGATCGAGCCCAAGGGGTCCTTGTAAAGGCCGCGTTCGGCCAGGATGCGGGCGAGGACCGGAAAGGCGGTGATGGACATCGCCGCACCGAGGAAGAGCGCCGGGCCGAGTGGCCCGTCCGTCTTCAGCTCGGACTTGCTCAGCCAGGGGTAGAGCCCGTACGCGAGGCCCGCCCCCAGCGCGAACGGCAGCGCCACCGAGCTCAGCGAGACCGCCGCCACCTGCCGTTTCGCGGTGGGCGTGCGCAGATGCCCGATGTCGAACTGATAGCCCACACCGAACATGAAGAGCACCAGGCCCAGTTGGGAGAGGAGCTGGAGGTAGGGCAGTGCCGACGGCGGGACCAGCCGGGTCTCCAGGTCGCCCGGGAAGAGGGAGAGGAGGCTCGGGCCCAGCAGGATGCCTCCGGTGATCTCGCCCATCACGGCGGGCTGCCGCACCCGCTGTGCCAGACGGGCCAGTACGAAGGCCACCGCGAGGATGACGGCGAGGGCGAGGAGAAACCGTCCGGTGGGGGGCGCGGTGGATCCGGCGAGTAGGAGATGCGTCTGCACGTCGGCTCACTCCTGTCGGGCCGCAGGGTGTTCCGCTGTTCTACCGGTGATTCACGGAATGGCACAACTCCCGTTCAACACCCCGTTCAACCGCGCTTTTTTTGACATTGAACAGGTCTCGTCACCCCAAAGGAATCGCTATAGAATTTCGGCGGACCCGAACCCCGAAACCTGAGCCTTGAACCCGCTGATCACCGTGTGCCCGGCGGGCCTTGGAGGGAGTTGGCGGATGGATCGCGATGAGGAACTCCGGATCCTTGACCGCGCCCTGGAGCACCTTCGCGACAAGCGACTCCCGCTGACCGACTCGGACACCCGGGTCAGCGTCGACCGCTATCAGTCACCGGAGTGGTACCAGGCGGAACTCGACCGTATTTTCTCCAAGTTGCCATCGATGCTGGTGCACAGCTCCGAGATTCCGTCTCCGGGCACCTTCGCGACCCTGGAGCATTTCGGCAGGCCGTTGATCGTCAGCCGCGACCAGGACGGCGCGGCGCATGTCCTCCTCAACGCCTGCCGGCATCGCGGGGCACGCCTGGAAAAGGAGCCGTCCGGTGAGCGCAAGCAGTTCACCTGCGGTTATCACGCCTGGCGTTACGACCTGGACGGCACCCTCGCCGCGATCCCGAGCCCGCACTGCTTCCCCGGCGTCGAGCGGGGAAAACGCAACCTGGTGGCGCTCCCGGCGGTGGAGGCGTACGGGTTCGTCTGGCTGATGCCCGAGGAGAATCCGGGCCGGGCCGACCTCGACGCGTTCCTGGGTGACTTCCTTCCCGACATCGCAGATCTCGATCTCTCCTCGTACGAGATCTACGGCGCCGAGAGCCAGGAGTGGGAGATCAATTGGAAGCTGGTCGTCGAAGGCACCCTGGAGGGTTACCACTTCCCGTTCCTGCATGCGAAGAGTGCGAACCCGCTCTTCGAGAACAGCACGTTCTTCTTCGACTCGTTCGGGCCCCATCTGCGCTCGATCCTGCCGAAGCGCTCGATAAACTTCATCACCAGGACCGAGCGCAGCGAACGGCGTCTTCTGGCCGTCGCGAACGTGATCCACACCGTCTTTCCCAACGAGACGGTGCTCCACCAGTCGGACCACTTCCTGTGGATTACCAGTCACCCGCTGGGCCCGACCCGTACGCTCGTGAAGCTGCGCCTCATCGTGCCGAAGGGATCGGTGCGGGAAGGCAGCGTCGAGCAGTGGGAGGAAAACCGGCAGCTGACCTATCAGGTGCAGTACGAGGACCTCGAAATCTACCGTGAGATCCAGATCGGTCTGACGAGCGGGGCCAACGACGAACACTGCTTTGGTACGCAGGAGTTCGCGCTCCAGAAGTACAACGAGACCATCGAGGCGCACCTTTTCGGAGAAGCAGGAGAAGCAGGAGAAGCAGGAGAAGGGTGACCTCCACCGTCACCGCACCCCCCGCCTCACTTCGCCGGCAGCCGCCGCTTCGCCGCGTACAGCGCGCCCCCGGCCAGCAGCCCCCAGAACGCGCCGCCGACCCCGAAGAACTGCACCCCCGACACCGTCACCACCAGCGTGACCACCGCAGCCTCGCGGTCGCCCGGGTCGGTCACCGCTCCCACCAGCGAGTTGCCCAGCGCGCCCAGCAGCGCCAGGCCCGCCACCGCTTCGATCAGGGTGGGCGGGGCCGCGCCGACGAACGCGACCGCCGCGCCCGCGCCCAGGCCGAGCAGTATGTAGGTGCCGCCGCCGATCGCCGCCGCGCGGTAGCGCTTGCGCGGGTCGGGGCCCGCGTTCTCGTCGGCGCACAGCGCGGCGGTGATCGCGGCGAGGTTGACCGCATGACCGCCGAAGGGCGCCGAGGCCAGGCCGAACGCGCCGGTCCAGCCGAACAGCGGGCCCGGCTCGGGCTCGTAGCCGTTGACGTTCAGGACCGCGATGCCCGGGATGTTCTGCGACGCCATCGTCACCACGTACAGCGGCAGGGCGATGCCGATCACGGCCGCCGCGGTGAAGTCGGGGGTGATCAGGACCGGCCTGGGCCACAGCGGTCCGAGGTCGGCGGCGGAGATGTGGGTGGTCGCGGTGATCAGGACCACCGCGACGACGACCGCGGCCGGTACCGCGTACAGCTTCTTGAAGGTGCCGACGACCGCCCAGGCGACGACGATCGCCAGGCCCAGCGCCGGTTTCTCCTGGACCGCCTTGGCGGGGGCCAGGCACAGGGGCAGCAGGATTCCCGCGAGCATGGCGTTGGCCAGCGGTTTCGGGATGGCCGAGACCCAGCGGCCGAGCGGCTTCCACAGTCCGGTGACCACGATCAGCACGGCGGTCACCAGGAACGCGCCGACGGCCGCGCCGAATCCGCCGTCGACCGAGGCCGCGCCGGCCAGCAGCGCCGCCCCCGGAGTCGACCAGGCGACGCTGATCGGCATCTTCAGCCGGAGGCTGAGGAAGATCGCGCAGGCGCCCATCGAGACCGAGAGGGCCATCAGGCCGGACGCCGCCTCGGCGCGGCTCGCGCCGACCCGCGTGAGGCCTTCGAGGACGATCGCAAACGAGCTGGAGAACCCGACGAACGCGGCGATCAGCCCGACCGTCCCGGCCCTGAACAGGTCGGACACCGAGCTCGGGCCCTGCTGGGGATCCGGCTTCGGGCCTGGTGGACCGCCGGCGCCGGCCGTCTCCGTCTCCGACGTGGTCAAGGCAACTCCTCGTATCCGCTCTGTACGACGATGTCGCGCATGACCTCGCTCGCTCCGGCGGCGACGGTGGCGGCTTGGGCGTCATGCACGGTCTGGACGATCGGCGCGCCCTCGCGGAAGCCCTCGGAGCCGTGCAGATGGCGGCATTCCTCGGCGACGGTCCGGGCCACTTCGGTGGCCTTGAGCTTAGCCATCGAGCAGGCGGTGATCGACAGTGGGTCGCGGGCATGACTCCAGGCCGCGTGGTGGGTCAGCTGCCGAGCGGCCTCGACCTCGGTGAGCAGATCGGCCATCTTGTGGCGGACGGCCTGCTTGGCGCTGAGCGTCGACTCGAACATGCCGCGCCTCTTCAGGTACCTCCAGGTGGTGTCAAGGCAGTTGGCCGCGTCCCCGACCGCCGAGATCCCCGCCGCCAGCCGCTCCAGCTGCATGTTCTTCATGATCTGCATGAAGCCGGAGTTGCGGCGGCCGATCACGTTCGCCTTGGGCACCCGCACCCCGCGCATGCTGATGTCGGCCATGCCCGAGGCCCGCCAGGCGATCGAGTCGTTGGGGAGTACGTGGACGCCCTCGGTGGTGCGGTCCACGACCAGGAGTGACAAATCGCCCTGGCTTGAGCGCAGTTGGCGCTCCCCGGTGCGATCCCCCGTGCGTACCGCCGTCACGAAGAAGTCCGCGAAGCCGCCGTTGACGATGAAGCGCTTCTCGGCGTCGACCACCAGATGGTCGCCGTCCTCGACGGCCGTCGCCTCCAGCCGGGCGAGGTCCGAGCCCGCCTGCGGTTCGGTGATCGCGAGGGCGGCGATCAGATCGCCCGCGACGGCGGGGCGCAGATAGCGCTGTTGAAGCTCGGGCGAGCCGTTGGTGGCGAGGTAGCTGGTGCCCATGTAGGCGTGGAGCGCCACCGCGAACCGCACTCCCCCGAAGCCGGTCCGGCCCAGCTCCTCCAGAAAGACCACCGAGTGGAAGAAGTCGAGACCGGCGCCGCCCACCGAGGTGGGGTGGTTGAGCCCGAGGAGCCCCTCGGCGGCGAATGCGTGCCACGCCGAGCGGGGCATCGCGCGCCGCCGCTCCCACTCCGCCGCGTACGGCACGACCTCCTTGCGGAAGAACGTACGGACCGAGGTACGGAACTCCTCGTGTTCGGCGGTGAAATGGGGCGAGGGACTGCTCAGCGGGTCCGTCACCGCGCACCCCCCGTCCCCAGCCGCCCGCAGATGGCCGCGAGCACGGCCTCCTCCTCGTCGCGCAGGAAGAAGTGCCCGGCGGGAAACACCTGGATCGTGGACTCCGCCGTGGTGTGGTGCTTCCAGGCCAGCATGTCCTCGTACGGGTCGATGTCGTCGTCATCGCCGCAGAGCGCCAGGACCGGCGCCACGATCCGCCCGGGTGACGGCTCCCAGGTCTCGGCGAGCCGCAGATCGGCCCGGAGCACCGGCTCAAGGAGGGTCATCAGTGCTCGGCTGGCCAGGACTTCGGGCGGGACGCCGTTCATCTCGCGCAGCCTTCGGTGCAGCGTGGGCCCGTCCATGGTGTGCATGGGCGGGGTGCGCGGTGCCACGCCCGGCGCGCGGCACGCCGAGACGACCAGGAGCTCGGGCGGGCGGTGGCCGTCGGCGGTGAGCCGGTGGGTGAGTTCGTACGCGAGCCGGGCGCCCAGGCTGTGGCCGAAGAAGGCGTACGGCCCGCGCTCGGTCTCCGGGGCCAGGGCCTCGGACAGTGCGCCGAGCGCCTGCGGCCACGAGTCGAAGGGCCGCTCGCGGAAGCGCTGTTCGCGCCCGGGCAGCCGGATGCCGGTCACCCCGACGCCCGGCGGCACCCGCTCCTGCCAGCCGCGGAAGACCTGGGTTCCGCCGCCCGCGTACGGGAAGCAGAACAGCCGGGTGGTGACCGCGGCGTCGCCGGAGAACCGGGCGAACGGGCCGCCCGTCGCGGTCCCGGGAGGCGCGGCGGCGCGGGGTGGGGGGCGCACGGCGGGCCTACGCCATCGCCTCGTCGACGGCCTTGGCCAGACTGCTCAGCCTTGCGTCCTCGTAGAGCGTCTCGGGCAGCAGCACATCGACGGCGAAGCGCTCCTCCACCCGGGACAGGAACTTGATGGCGGTGAGCGAGTTGCCGCCGAGCTCGAAGAAGTCGTCGCCGACGGCCACTTCGGTGATCCCGAACAGACCGCGCCAGATCTCGGCGATCGCCTCCTCGGTAGCGTTCATGGGCGGCGTGCCGAGCGCCGCCTGCGAGTCCTGGGAAGTCATGGTCTCTCCTCCGTCCGTCAGTCCCGCGAGGCCACCGGCTGTGCGGCCGGGGCGGCGGGTGGTGGGGTGTGGCTGTCGTGCGCGGCGAGCAGCGCGCGGCCGTCGACCTTGCCGGTCGCCGTCAGCGGCAGCGCCTCGCACAGGTGGATGCGGGCCGGGACCAGATACGCGGGGAGCCGGGTCCGCAGATGGTGGCGCAGAGAAGTGGGCGTGACGGACTGGTCGTCCGTCACCACGAAGGCCACCAGGGACCGTTCGCCGCGAACGGTGCTCACCGTCACATGGCTGCGCCGTACGGCGGGGTGGTGGTCGAGGTGGTGGGCGACCTCGCCCAGCTCGACGCGGAAGCCGTTGATCTTGACCTGGTCGTCCTCGCGGCCCTGGAAGACGAGCGAGCCGTCGGGGAGCAGGGTTCCGTGGTCGCCGGTCCGGTAGAGCCGTTCGGTCACACCGTCGACCAACAGCTCGACGAAGCGCTCCGCGGTGAGCTCCGGCATGCCCACATAGCCGGGCGAGAGCCCGTCGCCCGCCAGGCAGATCTCACCGGTCCGGCCCGGCTCGCACAGGGTGTCGCCGTCGATCACGTAGAGCCGGGTGTTCTGGATGGGTTTCCCGATCGGCAGCAGCCCCGAGTCGGGGAGCAGCCGGTCGACGGGGTGGTAGGTGGCGAAGGTGGTGGCTTCGGTGGGTCCGTACACATGGACCAGACGGCCCGGCCCGTACCGCCGCAGCGCCGCGGCCACATGCGGGATCGAGTGGAGCTCGCCTCCCATCAGAACGGTCTCGGTTCCCTCGATGGCCTCCGGCGCCTCGTCGATCACGGCGTTGAACAGCGCCGTGGTGAGGAAGACGACGGTGACACGGTGTTCGTCGATGACCCGCCCGAGCCGGGAGAGCCGCACCAGGCCGTCCGGGTAGAGCACGCACGTACCGCCGTTGAGCAGCGCACCCCAGATCTCGAAGGTCGCGGCATCGAAGGTGACCGGCGCGAGCTGGAGCAGTCGGCTGTCCTCGTCCAGCCGGGCGAAGCGTGCGCCGAGGACGAGCCGGGCGATGCTGCGGTGACGGATGGCCACGCCCTTGGGGCGGCCCGTGGAGCCAGAGGTGAAGTTGATGTACGCGAGGGAGCCGCCGGTCATGTGGACTGCCGGGGCAGTCGTGACTTCCTCCAACGCGCCCTCGACAGGGAGCACTTGACATTTCGACAGCCGTCGCGAGAGCTGTTCGTGACGGTCGGTCAGCACCCATCGGCAGTCGGCGTCCGCGAACAGGCCGTGCACGCGCTCGTCGGGCCAGCCCACGTCGAACGGCAGATACGCGGCCCCGCATTTCAGTACCGCGAGCAGCGCCACGATCAGCTCGGGCGAGCGCGTCAGGCAGACCCCTACGGTCGACCCGGGCGTGCAGCCCTCGGCGAGCAGGCGCCGGGCGAGCCCGTTGGAGAGCCGGTCGAGCTCGCCGTAGGTGTACGCGCGCCCGCCCTGCACGACCGCGGGCGCGTCCGGGTGGCGGGCGACGCTCGCGGCGAAGAGCGCGGGCACCGAGCTGTCCCGCGGATAGTCGGAGGCGGTCCGGTTGATCCGGCGGTGGAGGGCGAACGCCTCCTGGGCGCCGGTGAGTTGGGTCCCCGTCAGTCTTTCCAGCGCAGACACCCCTCGGGATGTGGCGACGTCGAAGTGGTGGTCGTCGGAGGAGGGTCAGCGAGCCGTCCGGAAGGGCGTGCCGTTGACGGTCTGCTCGACGAAGCGGTTGTGCTTGTACGTGTCCTCGCCGGAGACCAGCACGCAGCCGAACTTGTCCAGGCTGGCCTCGCCGCCGAACTCCTGGAGGGCGTCCGAGAACGGGTAGACCTGCACCTGGGTCGGCAGATAGCGGGCCGCGTACCCCAGGCGCATGTTCTCGGTGAGGCCCGCGTGCGGGTGCGAGGCGTGCATCAGGGTCGACCAGAAGACGATGAACTGGCCCTGCTTGAGCACCATCGACTTGGCCTTGGACTCGTCCGGGCTCCAGTTCGGGTCCTTCTGGAGCTGGCGGTAGTCGTAGCCGAAGAAGCCGCGCCGCACGCCGTCCTTCTCCACCTTGCCGATGGAGTCCGCGTCGTACGTCATGACCTTGGACTCGTCGTAGTTCATGGTCCGGTGCGAGCCGGGGATGAACTGGAGGCAGCCCATCTCCACGCTGGCGTCGGTGAAGGCCGACCAGACGGTGATGGTGCCGCCGAACTCGGAGTCCTCGGGCCAGACGATCTGGGGGTGCTTGGAGCCGGCCACGTTGGAGAAGTTGTCGGCCTGGTGCCAGTCGGTGCCCTCGTCGCCGGGGTACTTGGGGAAGAACTCGGTGCGCCAGCAGAGCACATCTGGCCCGAGGAGGGATGCGCCCGGTGGGTGATCTCGGGGCGCGTGATGTGGTCGGCGAGGAAGTCGACGTCGAGGTGGCGGTCGTAGTTGGCGAGGTTGGTGACGCCGGAGACCGCCTTCTCCTGCCCGTAGATCGCCCGCTTGGTGTTGAGCAGCTTGGGGCGCAGGGCGCGGAGGTTCTTCTCCATCTCGGCGGGTTCGTACATGTCGAACGGGCCGATGTAGCCGTCCCGGTGGAACTGCTCGATCTCCCGCGCGCTCAGGGAGAACTCGGTGCTCGTGGTGCCGGCCAGGTCGTCCATGCATCACCTCTGTGTAAGCGACACTCCGCTGCGACAGCGGACGGGTAAATGCGTGCTGTTCCGGTCAACTCTCGCCAGCAGAGGGCGAGTTGTGCCCTGTTTAACACACGACCTCCTCCGGACGCTTCTATTCCCCGGAGTTGCACAGCGATCGCACGGCGGTGGACATCGTGCGGGTGGCGGGGCATGGGAGCCATTGGATCGTTGTACGGGTCAGGCATGGGCGGGCGGCAGGCCGGGCGGCGCGGCCCGCCGGGACCGCGCACAATCGGCCGCGCGCGAGGGCTTCGGGCGTATGGTTGCATAGGCGACCAAAAGGGGTGCGCTACCGGCACCCGGAATCGAGGGGTGCCCGCCCTGCGCACACGCTGTGTTTCCACGGGGCTCCGGCGGAGTGCTCGACGGCCCCCGAGGGTGCGCGACTTGCGCCTTTCGGCCCTTGACGCGGCATCCCGAGGTGGACAAGACTCTCGCTGATAATCCGCATCACTGACGATGCCCTCCGGGGCCCTTTCCGGGAGGACCCAGTGCGTCTGTCCCCGCCCTTATCCACGCCGCTGCGGATCGCGGCCGCGACGCTCTGGCTCCCGGACCGGCGCGAGACCACCGAGGCCGCGCTGGCGGCCGGCCGGGTCGACGAGGAGACGGCGACCCGGCTCGGCTACCGCGAAGTCGCCGTCAGCCCCGACCACGCGGCGCCGGAGATGGCGGTCCTCGCCGCCACCGAAGCACTGGCGGCCGCCGGGTGGAACGGCGCGGACCTGGGCATGGTGGCGCACGCCTGGACCTACCACCAGGGCCACGACTTTTGGGCGCCCGCCAACTACGTCGCCCACCGGATCGGCGCCTCGACCGCCAACGCCGTCGGCGTCCAGCAGATGTGCAACGGCGGAGCCGCCGCACTCGAAGCCGCCGCCGCCCGCATGATCGCGGACCCGGGTGTGGCGCGCGCCGCGGTCACCACCGGCGACCGCTTCCTGCCGCCCGCCTTCGACCGCTGGCTCGGCGACTACGAACTCGTCTACGGCGACGCCGGGACCGCCCTGCTCCTGGACCGCACCCAGGGCCCGTACGAGCTGCTCTCGGTGGCCACCGTGGCCCGTTCGGAGTACGAGACGATGCACCGCGGCGACGACGAGTTCAGCTCGATGCCGCGCACCCTGCCCCAGGTCGACGTGCGCCGCACCAAGCGCGCGTTCGTCGCCTCCGGGGCCGAGCCCGGGTTCGACGCGGCGCTCGTCGAGGCCGTGGTCGAGGTGGTGAGCACCGCCCTCACCGAGGCGGGGCTCGCCCCGGACGATCCACGGGTGCGGTTCCTGACGCTCCCCCGGCTCGGCGCCGGACCGCTTCGGGAGTTCTTCCACCCGGCCGTCGAACGCCTCGGGCTGCGCCACGCCGAGATCCTCAACCTGGGTGGCGGAACGGGGCACTTGGGCGCCGGGGACTCCGCCGCCAACCTGGCGACCCTGCACACCGAGAAGCGGCTCGCCGGGGGCGAGGTGGCGCTGCTGCTCAGCCTGGGCGGCGGGTTCAGCTGGTCCTGCGTCGCGGTCCGGGCGGTGACCCGATGAGAGCGTCGCAGCCGGTGGGCGGCAAGCTCACCGACCGCGCGGTCGTGGCCGTCCTGTGCGCCGGGTTCTTCCTGCTCGACTTCGACCTCGTCGTCATCAACCCGATCCTGGTCCCCGTGTCCAAGGACTTCGACGTCAGTCTGGGCACCAGCACGCTCGCCCTCACCGGCTATCTGGCGATGGTCGGCATCATGCAGCCGGTGCACGGCGCGCTCTCGGACCGGGTGGGCCGGGTGCGGGTGCTGCGGACCGCGCTCCTCGGGCTGGGCCTCGCGGACCTGGCGGCGGCCCTGGCGCCCAATGCGGCGCTGCTGATCGCGGGCCGCGCGATCGCCGGCGGCTTCGCCGCCGCGCTGATCCCGGTGACCGTCGCGTACGTGGGCGACCACATCCCGATGGAGCGCCGCCAGCGCACGATGGCGGCCATCATGTCCTCCAGCGCGGTCGGCGCCGCCACCGCGACCGTCGTCGCGGGGGCGCTCACCGAACTGCTCGACTGGCGCTCGGCGCTGCTCATCCCGGCCGTGGCGGCGCCGGTGCTCGCCCTGGTGTACACCCGGCTGCCGGAGGCGCCCCGGGTCGGGGACGTCGAGGGGCCGAGCGTACGGGAGCGGTTCGCCCAGGTGCTCGGGGACGGCTGGTTCCGGTTCTTCATCCCGTTCGCCTTCGTCGAGGGCGCGGCGATGATGGGCCTGTTCAACTTCTTCAACGCGGCCCTCCAGAAGCACGGCAGCAGCGTCCTGATGTCGGGCCTGGTGACCAGCGCGTACGGCGTGGCGGCCATCGGCGGCAGTGTGGTGGTCCGGGCCGTCGACGCCCGGGCGACCGGTGCGGGCATGTTCGGCTGGGGCACCGGGCTGCTCTTCACCGGCTATCTCACGGCCGCGTTCACCCAGTCGGTCGCGGGCATCCTGATCGCCAGCGCGCTGGCCGGACTCGCCCTCGCCGTCGGCCAGTCCGCGCTCCAGGCGTGGATCCTGGAGGCGGCCGCGCCCGAGGTGCGCGGCAGCGCCACCGCGCTCATCGCCTGCTCGGTCTTCACCGGCGCCGCCATCAGCACGGCCGCCGTCGGCCCGCTCGCGGGGCGCGGCGACTTCGGGTTGCTGTTCGGCATCGCGGCCGCCGCGACCGTACCGGTGTCGATCGTCGGCACCCTCGCACGGGCGCGCTTCGCCCGCTCCGACCGTGCCATGCGGATGCCCGCCGGGCCGCCCGTGGACCAGGAAGCCCCCCACACACTCAACTGAAGGAGAGACATCCATGGCGCTGTTCGCGGTGATAGCCAAGCGGGCCCCGGTCGGCATCAGCATCGAGGAGTTCCAGCAGAAGCTGTCCGAGGGCTTCCGGTACACCCAGGAGTTGGAGGAGAAGGGGCTCATCAGGGACCGCTGGATCCTGGTCGGCGCCTCGGCGGGGCTCAACATCTACGACGTAGAGTCGCACGAGCAGCTGATGCAGCTGCTGTACCGCAGCCCCGCCGGACTGCACCTGGACTTCGAGGTGTATCCGCTGATCAGCCCGCCGAGCTACGATCCGACGGCCGAGGGCCCGGCCCACTGAAGAACGCCCGCTCGATCCGGTTCAGCGAGCGGAAGTCGTCGAGGTCGAGGGTCTCGACGTCGACGGGCCGCCCGCTGAGCCGCTCGATCAGCACGATGAACTCCAGAAAGCCCAGCGAGTCGATGAGCCGGCTCTCGATCAGGTCGTCGTCCGGGCCGAGCCCGGCCGCCTCCGGGTGGCGCCTGCCGATCCAGGCGACGACCTCCGCCAGCTCGGCGGCAGCCGCCCTCACCGCGCGGCCCCGCCGGTCGGGGCCGCGCCGCCGAACACCACGGCCGCCTTCTCCACGGCCTCCGTCGCCGCCTCCCAGCTTCCGTACCTGGCGTACAGCACCGACAGCCAGCGCTCCAGGCCGAAGGCCACGCAACTGGTGTGCACGGCCTGGCCGGTGGCGTCGAGGGTGATCCCGCACCGCTCGCCGAAGAAGTTGCGGTGGACGTTGAGCGAGGCTATCGCCAGGTCGTCGGCGAGGAACTCGTGCTTGACGGGCGAGAGCCGCTGGAGCAGCGCGCGCTGGCCGCCCCGGTCGTAGAAGGGGTCGGTCGCCGCCTCCTTGCGCAGGGTGAGGCCGAGCGCGTCCGCGAGGGCGGTGATCCGCTCCTCGAACCGCCGCAGGTGCTCCTGGGTGAAGTCGTGCGAGCCGAGCGCCACGATCTCGCGCATATGGAAGCCGAGGAGGCGCCGCAGCCCGTCGTAGTGCTCCTCGCGGCGGAAGCAGCGCCCGAGCACGGTCACCGTCGTACCGTCGGGAAGGGCGCGGCCCTCGTGGTGGAGGTAGACGGCGAAGCACGCGGCCGAGGGCAGCCCGAAGAGCGCGGGTTCGAGGGTGCCCGGGGCGAACTCCTCACGTGATGCGCCTTCTTGATGGTGCGTCAGGTCCAGTGTGCTCACCACGAGCGCCTGGTGCGGAAAGTTGTCGTACACATCGAGGCGGGAGAGCGCGGCGACCGGCAGCAGCGGCGGCATGATCATGGGGGTCGCCCCGCTGCCGGTCCCCCAGCCCTCCAGGAGCGCGTCGAGCCGCTTCAGCAGGACGGTCGCGCCCGGCGAGAGAGCCTGCAGACCCGGGCCGTCCACCGGGGCCGGTGTCATGAGACGACTTCGGCGGTGGCGCCGCCGAGCGCCAGCCGCAGTACGTCCTGGGCGCAGCCCCAGGAGAGGCCGACCGCGATGCCGCCGTGGCCGTAGTTGTGGATCACCCGCGCGGAGCCGAGCGGCTCCACTTCGAGGCGGGTCTGCGGCCGCGAGGCCCGCAGGCCGATCTCGACGCCGATGACCTCGGCCCCGGCGATCCGGGGCTCCACGGCGATGCAGCGCGCCAGGATCTCCTCGGTCTGCGCCGGGTCCGGCTCCATGCTCCACACCTCGCGCTCGGCGGTGCCGCCGCACACCAGACGGCGCCCGTGCGGGAAGTAGCTCGTCGAGACCGGGCCGGGGTTCTGCTCGAAGAAGAACTCGTCGATGCCCGGGTTCTCCACGATCACGTGCTGGCCGCGCACCGGGAAGACCTTCGGGTCGTTGGCGAGGGCGCGCGCCCCCACGCCCGTGCAGTTGACGACGAGCGGCGCCTGGGCGGCCGCCGCCTCCAGGGAGTCCACCACGCCCACCTCGACGCTGCCCCCGGCGGCGGTGACCCGGGAGGCCAGGTACTCCAGGTATACGGGCATGTCCACGGTCGGCAGGTCCACGCGGAACGCCACCGGGAACCCGCCGCTCTCGTCCTCGCCGCACGGCGTGTAGCCGGGCAGATGGGAGGCCCACTCGTGGCCGCCGGCGGCCTGCCGGTTGACCAGGCGGCCACGGGTCAGATGGACGCCGCTGTCCGGCTGCTTGGCCAGCGCGGCGAACTCGGCCAGGCTCGACTGGTGCCAGGGCCGGGTGATCGCCGTCGGCGCGAACTTGGCCTCCGCCTCGGTCTCGTCGGCGATCGCCGGGCCGCCGATGATCGCCCCGGCCACGGCCGACGTGGTCTGCCGTGGCCCGCGCTCGGCGACGACCCGGACCGTGAAACCGCGCTCGGCCAGGCACACCGCCGTGGTCAGTCCGGCCACACCGGCGCCGATGACCAGGGCCTCGTTTCGCTCTGTCATGGGACTGCACCTCTTCATGGGGAAGATGTCGTGGAAGATGTTCAGGAGAGCCGTACGGGGATGCCGCACCGGAAAGACGTTCCTCGGCCGCCGGGTGTGACACCCGCCGGTCTACTCGTGGGATATCGCGACGCAGGACCAGGTGAAGCCGTTGCCGACGCTCAGGAACAGCGCCACCTCGCCCGGCGCGAGCCGGTCGTCGGCCTGGAGGGTGGCGAGGTTGGCCACGGGGTCCCCGGCACCGAGGTGTCCGGTGTCGCGGCCCAGGTCGAGCAGCTCGGTGTGGGGCAGGGCGAGTTCCTGGACGGACGGCGCGTAGAACTGGGTGAGCGCGCCGGTGCTCAGGCGCGGCAGGACGAGGTAGCGCAGCCGGGGGTCGGCCGGGGTGAGCCCGGCGTCCGCGATGGCGTCGAGCACCACGCGCTGCACGGACCGGCGCAGTACGGCGACGAACTTGGGCCAGCCGCCGCCCGCCCGGAAGGACAGCTTGGTGCGCCGGGCGCTGATCGTGTCGTACGCGCTGCGCGGCGCCGGGGTGAAGGCGTCGTCACCCCGGTAGAGCACCTCGTACTCGGGGACGCTCACGGAGGCGATGGCGAGCAGCCGGTAGGGGCCCGCGTCGCGGTCGAGGAGCAGCGCGGTGGCCGCGTCCCCGTACGCCACGTCGATGTCGCCGACCCAGCGGTCGAAACCGGGCCCCACGAACCGGTCGGCGGTGGTCACCAGGCACCGGTTGACCGTGGGGTCCAGGGCGAGGCGGGCGGCGGCGACCTCCAGGGCGGCCACACCCCCGTTGGAGGTCTGCTGCACCCCGATCGGGGTGGCGTGGCGGGCGCCGATGCCGTGGGCCACGTAGTGCGGCGCGGACCAGAAGTCGTGGCCCTGGTGGTAGATCCAGGAGTGGACGACCAGACCGAGGTCGTCGCCCGACCAGCCCGCGTCGGCGAGCGCCTTCTGGGCCGCGAGCACGGCCATTTCGGGAGCCGCCCGGTCGGGGCTCTCGCTCAGCGCGCGGTAGCCGAGCCGGTCGGCGGTCTCCTGGTCGAGCCGCCCGGCCGCCACCGCCCTCGCGGTGTCCATGCGGCGGGACGGGAGCCAGAGCGCGGCGGCGGCTATGCCCGGTGGTTCGGGTAACGGCGGACTCAGTCTCACGGGGCTGCCTCCTCGGACCGGCCCGTCGACTCGGGCCGTACCTCCCGGCTGCCCACTATATTGTCAGTGTTATTGATTGTCAGGCATCTGTCTCTCATTTGGCGCACATACGGCGTGTTTCAGGCGGTCCGCGCCAGGGCTGCAGGGGGGTGTCGTTCAGCATGGACCGTCGTTCTGCATGGTTGACGTGGTTCCCCAGTGTGAGGAGATACGTGGTGTCCCATCCGCCCGCCCCTCTCGGCGCCGACGCGGTCGTGCCGCTGTCGCCGATCGGCTATGTAGTGACGGAGTACGCCCGCCCCCAGGAGGCGCCGCCGCAGGCGACTCTGGCCTACGGGGACCAGGGCCAGGTCGTGGTCTTCGAGCCGTTCGCGGGGGGCCTCGACGGCATCTCCGACGGCTGGTACGTATGGCTGCTGACCTGGCTGCACGACCAGACCGAGGAGGAGACCGCACCGCTCCAGGTGGTGCCGCGCGGCTGGGAGCGGAGCGGGCGCACAACCGGCGTCTACGCCACCCGTACGCCCAACCGGCACAACCGCATCGGCCTGAGCCTGGTGCGCGTGCGCGAGGTGAAGGGCAACGTGCTCCACTTCGACGGCGTGGACCTGGTCGATGGCACACCGGTGCTCGATATCAAGCCGTATTCACCGACGTCCGACACCCCGCCCGAGTCCGACTAGGCAGGGATCTGGAGGTCAGAACTCGTCGGCGGTGTGCGGGAGCCGGCCGGTGCGGAGCGCCGCGCCCAGAGCCGCCGCCGCGCCCGGGGTGTGCTCGGTGATCAGCCCCGCCGCCGCGAGGTGCCGCGGGTCGGTGCCGCCGAGGTAGCAGGCGCCGAGGTCGCGCACGTCCAGGGCCAGGTCGGGCCGGGCGTCCGTCGGTTCGTACGAGGCGGTGTACGCGTCGGCGTCCGGTCCCGGTGCGACCGTGAGCCGGAAGCGGCCCGCGTTGGCCGGTACGCGCTCGTCGCGCACCTCGACGACCAGGTCCGCCGGGGCCGCCCAGGAACGCGCGGTGAGCGCGGCGCGCACATCGAGCAGGCGCAGCCACAGCGCAGGGAAGCTCTGGGTGACGCGGACCTGGTCGCGGTCGGCGGCGAAGTGGTGCAGCGGGTCGTCCGGGGCGCCGCCCCAGTGACGGACCCGGCCGGTCAGGTCGATCGCGGCCAGATAACGCCAGAGCGCGGCCGCGCCGGCCGGGGTGTCGGCCTCCAGCTCGTCGACGCGGACCAGACCGGGCGTACCCGCGTCGTCGTCACCGCCCTTGGTGCGGTACACCGCGTACCCGCCGAGCGGCTCGTCCGGGGCGCCGAGCGCGACGATCCTCGGCGGGCTCAGCTCGTCGTCGTCCTCGTCCTTGTCGGCCAGCCACTCCTTGCGCCAGCGGACCGCGTCGCGGGCGATCCGGCCGGGCCTGCGGGCGCGGGTCGCGTCGTAGTACGGCCCGAGGAGCGCCGGGGCGTCCAGCGGGTCGACCAGCCGCAGCGGGCGCTCGTCGGGGGCGACGCGCAGGGCGAGCGGACGGCTGGAGTCGATCTCCACGGAGGCACCGTGGGTGGCCGAACCGAAGCCGAAGCGGCCGTAGATGGCGGCCTCGGAGGCCCAGAGCGCGGCGACCGGCCGCCCCTCGCGGGCGCTGCGGCGGAAGAGCTCGGCCATCATGCCGGTGAGGACGCCACGGCGGCGGTGGGTGGGGGCCACGGAGACGAACGTGAGCCCGGGGCAGGGGAGTTCACCGCCGGGGATCGAGATCGTGAACCGGAAGGCGGCGAGGAAGCCGACGAGGACGTCACCGTCGTAGGCGCCCACGCGGTCGCAGTCGAGGAGTGCCTCGCGGTGGTACTTGCGGACCTCCTCGTCCTCGGGGCGTTCGTGGAAGACGAGGTATCCGAGTTCGAGCGCGCGGTCGACATGGGCTTCGGGTACATCACGGAAGCGCAGTTGATCCATTCTTCGACACTAACCCCGCCGAATCGGACAGTCATCCGTATTTCGGGGGGAGCGGCTCAGCCGGGCGAACCGGCCGTCACCCGGCTGCGGTCGGCCGCCCCGCGTTCCGCGCGCGCCGCCAGCGGCACGGTGACCGTCCCCGCCGCCAGGAACAGGGTGCCCAGGAGGAGCCAGCCCGGGGCTCCCCCGTGGGTGACCAGGGCCGCGACCAGGAGCGGGCCGCCCGCCCTCGCCAGGTCGGAGCCGAGGCTCCAGGCGCCCAGGAACTCGCCCTGGCGGTGCGGGTCGGCGAGACCGTACGAGATGCCCCAGCCGCTCGCCGAGGAGAGCAGCTCGCCCGCCGTCAGCAGGGCCACGCCCACCGCGAGCACCAGCACGGCGGCCACCGGCGGGAGCGCGGCCGTCGTGGCCGTCACCGCGCAGGCGGCGAGCAGCGCCCAGCCGGCGCGCCGACCCGCGACCGCCGCCCCGGCGACGGTGTCGCTGCCGCGCGCCGCCCGTACCTGGAGCAGGATCGCCAGCGCGGTGTTGAGCAGCATCAGCACCGCGACCGACCAGGTGGGCGCCTGCGTACGGGCCGAAATCCACAGCGGGAGGCCGAGGCTGAGGACGTCGGCGTTGACGTAGAGCAGCCCGGAGAGCGCGGCGAGGGCGAGGAAGCGGCGGTCGCGCAGGGCGCCGAGACGGCTCGCGGGCTGAGCGGCGGCCTCCGGCACGGGCCTCGGGCGGTCGTCCGGCATCCGGGTCACGATGGCGGCGACGATCGCGTACGAGACGCAGTTGCCCAGGACGAGGGCCGCGTATCCGGTACGGGAGTCGACGGCCAGGGCGGCGCCCGCGCCCAGACTGCCCAGCGAGAAGCCGATGTTGAGCATCACGCGGGTGTACGCGCTGGCCGCGACCAGCGCCGAGGCGTCCGCGATACGGGCGAGGTAGGCGCTGCGGACCGGTCGCGACGCGCTCTCGGCCAGGGCGATCGCACAGACGACGGCGAGGAAGCCGGCGAACCCGTCGACGAGCAGATATCCCGCGAAGGCGACGGCCCTTACGAGCACGGTGGCCAGATAGACCCGGCGGTGGCCGAACCGGTCGCCCAGCCGCCCGGCCGGGACGGCCACAGCGGGTCCGAGCAGGGCGGCGACCGTCAGTCCGAGGCCGACCTGGGTGGCGCCGAGCCCGACGACCCGGGTGAAGAAGAGGGCGGCGCCGGTGTGGAAGAGGCCGTTGCCAATCCAGTCGACGAGGGTGGTGAGGGCGTACGCGCGCAGCGGGCCGCGGGGTGGCAGCACGGCTGCCACCCCGGAGGAGGCGGAGGACATGCCCCCAGCCAACGGCCTTCCGCCGCGCAGCGGCAGACATTTAGGCTGGGGCTCAATGCTCAGCTACCGACTCGGCGTCGACGACCTCGCCGACATGCGCTTCGCCTGCTCGCCGCTCCTGGAGACCGCGACCAGCCTGTGGGCGCTGCGGCGCGCCGACAAGTACGCGCTGCACCTGCCGTGGGTGCGGCGGACGCGGGCGGCGCTGGAGGCTGCCGACGGGCTGGACAAGGAGTTGCTCGGCGAGCTGACGGTGCGCGGCAGCGGCTGGATCCCGGACTTCATCACGCCTCGCCCCGACTCGCCGCTGCCGGAGGTACGGGACGAGCTGCGGCGGGTGCGGGCGACGTCGCCGTCGAAGGCGCTGGCGGACGTACGGACGGCGTACGCGGGGCGCGCACTGCCGCCGCGCCTGGCCGAACTTGCCCCGGATCCACGCGTGTTGCGGGACGCGACGGCGGATGTGCTGGAGGCCTACTGGGAGCTGGCGATTGCGCCGCACTGGCCTCGGATGCGGGCCGTCCTGGAGGCGGACATGGTGTGGCGGGCGCGGCTGCTGGCCCGCGACGGCGCGGCGGTGCTGCTCACGTCACTGGATCCCACGGCGGTGTGGCAGGGCGGGGAGCTGACGCTGTTCGTCCACCGGGACCTGGAGTTGGGCGCGTCGGTGGACGGGCGGGGGTTCTGGCTGGTGCCGACGCTGTTCGCGCAGCACACGATCAGTCCGGTGGGGGCTGAGGAGCCGCCGACCATCGCGTATCCGGCGCGGGGGGTCGGGACGCTGTGGGAAGCCCGTCCCCCGCGTCCGCCGGGTGCGCTGGCGTCGCTGGTCGGGGCGCCCAAGGCGACGTTGCTCCGCTGCCTCGACGGGCCGGCGTCGACGACGGAACTGGCCCGCCGACTGGCCGTCACGCCGAGCGCGGTCTCCCATCACCTGTCCGTGCTGCATCGGACGGGGCTGGTGAGCCGGGCTCGGGCGGGGAGGGTGGTGCTGTATGCCCGGACGGGGGTGGGGGATGCGCTCGCGTCCCCGGAGGAGTGAGCCCCTCCCCACCCCTTCCCTGAACCCTCCGGGGGTGGGTGGGGGTGGAGGCTCGTTCCCGGGGGCTGCGCCCCCGGACCCGCTGCGGGGCCTGCGACCCCTGCACCCCGCTTTCGGGGCTCCGCCCCGGACCCCGCTCCTCAAACGCCGGAGGGGCTGAATTTCCCGCCGCCGGGGCTGAATTTGGCCGGGCCCCTTCCACCTTCAGGGGCGCGGGGAACTGCGCGAGCAACCACAGCCCACCCGCAGCCAAACCCCGGGCCCAAAAGGGGCGCGGGGAACTGCGCGCCCAGCCCCCACCGGACCCGCAGACAAGCATGGTGTCCAGGGGCGAAGCCCCGGAAACGATCCTCGGGCCGCGGCCGAAACGCGGGGTCGGGGGCGACGCCCCCGAGAAGTCAGGCCACCGACCCGATCCGGCCCAGCGGCTCCTCCGGACCGTCATGGTGGATCGGGGTATGGGCGCCCGTGAGCGACACACCCGTCCCTCCCCGCCGGTTCGCCACGATCTCCGCCGCGATCGACAGCGCCGTCTCCTCGGGCGTGCGCGCGCCCAGGTCGAGGCCGATCGGGGAGCGCAGGCGGGCGAGGTCGAGGTCGGTGACGCCGACTTCGCGCAGGCGCGCGTTGCGGTCCTCGTGCGTGCGGCGCGAACCCATCGCGCCCACGTACGAGACCGGCAGCCGCAGCGCCAGCTCCAGCAGCGGCACGTCGAACTTGGCGTCGTGCGTCAGGACGCACAGCACCGTGCGCGCGTCCACCTCCGTCGACTCCAGGTACCGGTGCGGCCACTCCACCACGATCTCGTCCGCCTCCGGGAACCGCGTCGCCGTGGCGAACACGGGGCGCGCGTCGCACACCGTGACGCGGTAGCCGAGGAACTTGCCCACCCGTACCAGCGCCGACGCGAAGTCGATCGCGCCGAAGACGATCATCCGCGGCGGCGGGACGCTCGACTCGACCAGGACCGTGAGCGGCTGCCCGCACAGGCGGCCGTCGGCGCCGAGTGTCAGCGTGCCCGTGCGACCCGCGTCCAGCATGGCCCGCGCCTCGCCCGCCACCGTCCGGTCCAGCTCGGGGTGGCCGCCGAGGGCGCCCACGTACGTACCGTCGGGACGGACGAGGAGCGGGCGGGCCACCAGGTCGGACGGGCCCTCGGTGATCCGGGCGATCGCTGCCGCCTCGCCGCGCGCCGCCGTGGCCAGTGCCGCGGCGAACACCGCCCGGGAGGGTGAGTCCGCGGGCACCGGGGTCACCAGGATGTCGATGATGCCGCCGCACGTCAGGCCGACCGCGAACGCGTCCTCGTCGCTGTAGCCGAAGCGTTCCAGGACGGGCTCGCCGTCCGCCAGCGCCTGTTGGCACAGGTCGTAGACCGCGCCCTCCACGCATCCGCCCGAGACCGACCCGATCGCCGTGCCCTCGCCGTCGACGGCGAGGGCGGCACCCGGCTGCCGGGGCGCGCTGCCGCCGACCGCCACCACGGTGGCGACGGCGAAGTCACGGCCCTGCTCGACCCACCGGTTGAGCTCTTCGGCGATGTCCAGCATGTTCGGTCTCCTTACGGAACGGATGAGTGGAGGGCGTCGGTCGTACGCCCTGATCGTGGCCTACTTGACGCCCAGCCAGCTCTCGATGGGGCTGAGCGCGAAGTAGACGAGGAAGATGCCGGACAGGGCCCACATGAACCCGCCGATCTCCCGCCACTTGCCCTGCGACGCCTTGATGACGGTGTAGGCGATGACGCCCGCGCCGACACCGGCGGTGATGTTGTACGTGAACGGCATCAGGGACACGGTGAGGAACACCGGGATCGACACCGAGCGGTCGTTCCAGTCCACGTGCCGCGCCGCGCTCATCATCATCGAGCCGATCACGACCAGGGCCGCCGCGGCCACCTGGGCCGGGACCAGCTGGGTGAGCGGGGTGAAGAAGAGGCAGGCCGCGAAGAAGAGACCGGTGACGACCGAGGAGAGGCCGGTACGGGCACCCTCGCCGGCGCCGGTCGCGGACTCGATGAAGACGGTCTGGCCGGAGGCACCGGAGACGCCGCCGATCGCGCCGCCCGCGCCGTCGATGAACAGCGCCTTGGACAGGCCCGGCATCCGGCCCTTGTCGTCGGCGAGCCCGGCCTCCTGGCCGACGCCGATGATGGTGGCCATCGCGTCGAAGAACCCGGCCAGGACGAGGGTGAAGACGATCATGCCCACGCCGATGGCGCCGATCTGCTCCCAGCCGCCGAACTCGACGTGGCCGAAGAGTCCGAAGTCGGGCTTGGCGACCGCGCTGCCGTCGAGGCCGGGGGCGGCTCCGCCCCAGTCCTTGTCGGTCAGACCGCCCACCTTGGTGACGACGAGCGAGAGGACCGTGCCGGTCAGAATGCCGATCAGGATCGCGCCGGGTACGTTGCGCGCCTGGAGGGCGAAGATCAGGAGCAGGGTCACCGCGAAGAAGAGGACCGGCCAGCCGACCAGCTCGCCGGTGGCGCCGAGGGTGACGGGGCCGCCCTGGCCCTTGCCGACGAATCCGGCTTTCACCAGGCCGAGCAGGGCGACGAACATGCCGATGCCCATGGTGATCGCGTGCTTGAGCGCCAGCGGGATGGCGTTCATGATCATCTCACGGAGGCCGGTGACGACCAGCAGCATGATGACCACGCCGTACATGACGCACATACCCATGGCCTGCGGCCAGGTCATGTTGGGGACCACCTGGGTGGTCAGGGCCGCGGAAACGTTCAGTCCTGCGGCGAGCGCGAGCGGGACCTTGCCGATGAAGCCCATCAGCAGCGTGCTGACCGCGGCCGCGAGGGCGGTGGCCGTCACCAGGCCCGCATGGCCCAGCGTGTGCTTGTCGACGTCGGGCGTCGAGAGGATCAGCGGGTTGAGCAGGAGGATGTAGCACATCGCCATGAAGGTGGTGATGCCGCCGCGCACCTCTTGCGCGACCGTGGATCCTCTGTCCGTTATGTGAAAGTACCGGTCGAGCCAAGACCTGCCGGCGGGGACGCGCGAGCCGGAACCCGCCTCCTCGGCGGTGGTCTTGGGCTCCACAGACTGCTGGGTCATGGTGCCTACTCCCAAGGTTCACAGGGGCACCCGCATAAGACTTGAGATCTCAGTCAGACAAGCTGCGGGATTTGGGATGGTGCGTGGGCTGCACGACCCGGGGGACGGCCCGAGACGAACGTTTCCGCGTACTGCGGGGGTACCGGTTCCGGTACCGCGGTACGGGATGGTGCTGGTCATTCGGGTACTGCTCGTTCGGTACTGCCTGGTGGTGCCGGTGGTGCGGTGGTGAAGGACCGCGAGCGGTGCGGTACTTCTGTGCTCCGGGCGGTGCGGGCGGTTCGGAAGTGTGACGTTCCTGGGAAGGCACGCACCGCCCGGAGGGTTCAGGGGGTCAGGACGACTCGGTGCCCGTCAGGTGCTCGGGGCGGACCGGGGTCCTGTTCAGCTCCAGACCCGTCGCGTTCCGGATCGCCGCGAGGACGGCCGGGGTGGACGAGAGGGTCGGGGCCTCGCCGACGCCGCGCAGCCCGTACGGGGCGTGCGCGTCGGCCAGTTCGAGCACGTCGACCGGGATGGTCGGCGTGTCGAGGATGGTGGGGATGAGGTAGTCCGTGAAGGAGGGGTTGCGCACCTTCGCGGTCTTCGGGTCGACGATGATCTCCTCCATGACCGCCACGCCCAGGCCCTGGATGGTGCCACCCTGGATCTGGCCGACGACGGACAGCGGGTTGAGCGCCTTGCCGACGTCCTGGGCGACCGAGAGCTCGACGACCTTGACCAGGCCGAGCTCGGTGTCCACCTCGACGACCGCGCGGTGCGCGGCGAACGAGTACTGGACGTGGCCGTTGCCCTGGCCGGTGCGCAGGTCGAACGCCTCGGTGGGACGGTGGCGCCACTCCAGCTCCAGCTCCACCGCCTCGTCCTCCAGCACGTCGGCCAGGTCCGCGAGGACCTCGCCGCCGTCGGTGACGACCTTGCCGCCCTCCAGGAGGAGCTCGGCGGTGGCCCAGGCCGGGTGGTAGGAACCGAACTTGCGGCGGCCGATCTCCAGGACGGCCTCGCGGACGTGCTCGCAGGTGTTCTTGACCGCGCCGCCGGTGACGTACGTCTGGCGCGAGGCCGACGTGGAGCCGGCGGAGCCGACCTGGGTGTCGGCCGGGTGGATGGTCACCTGCGTGACGCCGAGCTCGGTACGGGCGATCTGCGCGTGGACGGTGACACCGCCCTGGCCGACCTCCGCCATCGCGGTGTGCACGGTCGCGACCGGCTCGCCGCCCACGACCTCCATGCGCACCTTGGCGGTGGAGTAGTCGTCGAAGCCCTCGGAGAAGCCGACGTTCTTTATGCCGACCGCGTAGCCGACGCCCCGTACGACACCCTCGCCGTGCGTGGTGTTGGACAGGCCGCCGGGCAGGGCGCGCACGTCGGCCTGCTCGCCGGCGGTCACCCACTGCTGCTCGGGCGGCAGCGGACGGGCCTTGACGCGGCGCAGCAGCTCGGCCACCGGGGCCGGGGAGTCGACCGGCTGCCCGGTCGGCAGCAGGGTGCCCTGCTCCATGGCGTTCAGCTGGCGGAACTCGACCGGGTCGATGCCCAGCTTCGCCGCCAGCTTGTCCATCTGCGCCTCGTACGCGAAGCACGCCTGGACCGCGCCGAAGCCGCGCATGGCGCCGCAGGGCGGGTTGTTGGTGTAGAGCGCGATGGCCTCGATGTCGACGTCGTCGATGACGTATGGGCCGACCGAGAGCGAGGAGGCGTTGCCGACGACCGCCGGGGAGGCCGACGCGTAGGCGCCGCCGTCCAGGACGATCCTGCACTTCATATGCGTGAGCTTGCCGTCGTTGGTGGCGCCGTGCTCGTAGTAGAGCTTCGCCGGGTGCCGGTGGACGTGGCCGAAGAAGGACTCGAACCGGTTGTAGACGATCTTGACCGGCTTGCCGGTGCGCAGCGCCAGCAGACAGGCGTGGATCTGCATCGAGATGTCCTCGCGGCCGCCGAAGGCACCGCCGACGCCGGAGAGGGTCATACGGACCTTCTCCTCGGGCAGGCCGAGGACCGGGGCGATCTGCCTGAGGTCCGAGTGCAGCCACTGGGTGGCCACGTACAGCTCGACGCCGCCGTCCTCGGACGGCACGGCGAGGCCGGACTCCGGGCCGAGGAAGGCCTGGTCCTGCATGCCGAAGGTGTACTCGCCCCTGACGATGACGTCGGCGCGCTTGGCGGCCTCGTCGGCGTCGCCGCGCACTATCGGCTGGCGGTGCACGATGTTGGGGTGCGGGACGTGGCCGATGTGGTGGTCGTCGCGGCCCTCGTGGACCAGGATCGCGTCGGGGGCCGTCGCGGACGCCTCGTCCGTGATGACCGGCAGCTCCACGTACTCGATCTTGATCTTGGCGGCGGCGCGGCGGGCGGTCTCCGGGTGGTCGGCGGCGACCAGGGCCACCGGCTCGCCGTGGTGGCGGACCTTGCCGTGGGCCAGGACCGGGGTGTCCTGGATCTCCAGGCCGTAGTTCTTCATCGCGGCCGGCAGGTCGTCGTAGGTCAGCACGGCGTAGACGCCGGGCATCGCGACGGCCTCGGAGATGTCGATGGACCTGATCTCGGCGTGGGCGACCGTGGAGCGGAGCGTCTGGCCCCAGAGCATGTCCTCGTGCCACATGTCCGAGGAGTACGCGAACTCACCGGTGACCTTGAGGGTGCCGTCCGGGCGCAGCGTCGACTCGCCGATGCCGCCCTTGGTCCTGGAACCCTGGGTGATGTTGGTGGGAGTACCAGTGGTGGCCATGATCGTCAGACCGCCTCTTCCTGACGGGCGGCCGCGAGGCGGACCGCGTCGAGGATCTTCTCGTAACCGGTGCAGCGGCAGAGGTTGCCGGAGAGGGCCTCGCGGATGTCCTGGTCGGACGGGGAGGCGTTGCGCTCCAGGAGCTCGTCGGCGGCGACGAGCAGGCCCGGGGTGCAGAAACCGCACTGGACGGCGCCGGCGTCGATGAACGCCTGCTGGATCGGGGAAAGGGCGCCCGCCTCTGCAGTCCGGCCGTCCGGCGGCTTGGCCTGCCAGCGCTGGGCGGTGTCGACGGAGGTGCCGCAGGAGCCGGCGGCGCAGGCGCCGCCCGGGTGGGCGGCTTCCCGATGCCTGGCGTAGTCGGCCAGGCCCTCGACGGTGACGACCTCGCGGCCCTCGACCTGACCGGCCGCGACCAGACACGAACAGACCGGCACTCCGTCGAGGCGGACCGTGCAGGAGCCGCACTCGCCCTGCTCACAGGCGTTCTTCGAACCCGGAAGACCCATGCGCTCGCGCAGCACGTAGAGAAGGCTCTCGCCCTCCCAGACGTCGTCGGCTTCCTGCTTGCGGCCATTGACCGTGAAATTGACGCGCATGGTTATGCAGCTCCTTCAAGCGAGCGGCCGGTGCCGCGGTACTGCTCCCAGGTCCAGCCGAGCGTGCGGCGGGCCATGATGCCCACGGCGTGCCGGCGGTACTTGGCAGTGCCTCGTACGTCGTCGATCGGGTTGCAGGAGGCGGAGGCGAGCTCCGCGAACTGCTTGGCGATCGAAGGGGTGATGATCTTGCCGCTCTCCCAGAAGCCGCCCTCGTCGAGCGCGGCGTTCAGGAACTCCTCGGCGGCGGTGGCGCGCACCGGGGTCGGGGCGGCCGAGCCGATGCCGGTGCGGACCGTGCGGGTCTCCGGGTGCAGCGCCAGGCCGAAGGCGCAGACCGCGATGACCATCGCGTTGCGGGTGCCGACCTTGGAGTACTGCTGGGGGCCGTCCGCCTTCTTGATGTGGACGGTCTTGATGAGCTCGTCCGGCGCCATCGCGTTGCGCTTCACACCGGTGTAGAACTCGTCGATCGGGATGAGCCGGGACCCGCGCACCGACTCCACCTCGACCTCGGCGCCGGCGGCGAGCAGCGCCGGGTGGGCGTCACCGGCGGGCGAGGCCGTGCCGAGGTTGCCGCCGACGCCGCCGCGGTTGCGGATCTGCGGGGAGGCGACGGTGTGCGAGGCGAGCGCCAGGCCCGGCAGCTCCGCCCGCAGGTTCTCCATGATCTCGGTGTACGACACGGACGCGCCGAGCCGTACGGTCTCCTCGCCGGTCTCCCACGCGCGCAGCAGCTCGATGCGGTTCAGGTCCAGAAGGTACTCGGGCCGGCGGTGGTCGAAGTTGATCTCGACCATCACATCGGTGCCACCCGCAATGGGCACAGCCGTGGGGTGCTCGGCCTTGGCGGCGAGCGCCTCCTCCCAGCTGGCGGGGCGAAGGAAGTCCATGAGTGGCTCTCTTCTTCTCAATCGGGGTCGTTCGCGCGGGTCCCGGAGACGGCCGGCCCTCGGCTATGAAGTCGTTCATGTGCTGTTGACGCTGTGTGGCCCCAGTACACAAGCCTCACTCCGCGGGGTGCAGTCACCGAAACCATGAAGGAGTTGGCTGGTCTCCATCCACGTCTTGTAGATTCGTATGAAAGGCGGTGCTCAGTTACCCCACCGCTTTCCACCGGCAACAACAAGACAGATCGGCGGCGACACGCGATGCGGCTTCGCGCACTTCTGGAGACCGACGCGCTGGGGCTGCGGCTGCTCGGCGGCGAGGACGAGCTGGACCGCACCGTACGCGGTGTGATGACCACTGACCTGCGCGATCCGAGCCGCTATCTCTCCGGCGGCGAGCTGGTCCTCACCGGCCTCGCCTGGCGCCGCGACGCCGACGATTCCGAGCCGTTCGTACGGATCCTGGCCGGAGCCGGGGTGGTCGGCCTGGCGGCCGGCGAGGCCGAGCTGGGCGCGATCCCGGATGACCTGATCCGTGCGTGTACACAGCACCGGCTGCCGCTGTTCGCGGTGAACGAGTCGGTCGCCTTCGCCACCATCACCGAGCACGTGGTGCGCCAGGTCTCCGGCGAGCGGGCCGGGGACCTGGCTGCCGTGGTCGACCGGCACCGGCGCCTGATGACCTCCGGCCCGGCGGGCGGCGGCCCCGAGGTCGTCCTGGACCTGCTCGGCTCCGACCTGGACCTGCGGGCCTGGGTGCTCTCCCCCACCGGCCGGCAGATCGCGGGCGCGGGCGAGCCGCTCCCCGCGGCCGTCGGCGCCACTCTGGCGGGTGAACACCTCGGCGCGACCCGCACCGGCCGCCGGGGCCCGCACCGGGCCGTGGTCCACGGCACCACGTACTCGCTGTTCCCGATCCGCCACAGCGGGCGCGGGGCCGCCCCGGCCGCCCGTGATGTGCGCGAGACGGTCCTGTCGGACTGGCTGCTGGCCGTGGAGGCGGACGCGGCCGACTGGCCCGCCGCCCGGCTCGATCTGCTCCAGGGCGTCACCCAGCTCATCGCCGTGGAGCGCGACCGCCGCGACGCGGCCCGTACGGTACGCCGCCGGCTCGCCCAGGAGGTCCTGGAGCTGGTGCAGACCGGCGCCGCCCCCGCCGAGATCGCGGCCCGGCTGCGGGTCGCCGCCCCCGTGCTGCTGCCCGGCCTCGGCTCGGCGCCGCACTGGCAGGTGATCGTGGCCCGGGTCGACTGGAGCCAGTCGGCGGCCACCGCCGCGGAGGTCGCGGGCGGCCCGGTCGCCCAGGCGCTCCTGGAGGAAATACTGGTCGACCCTGCCGTGTCGGGCCCCGACTCCTCGGACCGGATCGCGGTCGCCCACGCGGGCGACGAGGCGATCGCGCTGGTGCCGCTGCCCTCGGTCGGCGAGGGCCCGGACGCCGGGCTGCACGCGGACGCGCTGCTCGCCGCGGTCCAGGCGCCGCTCTCGGCGGGCCTCGCCGACGACGGGCGCCTGACACTCGGTGTCAGCGCAGCCGTGCACTCGGCGGAGGGGCTGCGCGGCGCCCTGGAGGAGGCCCGGCACGCCCGCCGGGTCGCCGCCGCCCGCCCGGGCCGGGTCTGCGCGGCCGGCCACCACGAGCTGGCCTCGCACGTCCTGCTGCTGCCGTTCGTCCCGGACGACGTGCGCCGCGCCTTCACGGCCCGGCTGCTCGATCCGCTGCGCGACTACGACCAGCGGCACCGGGCCGAGCTCATCCCGACCCTGGAGGCGTTCCTCGACTGCGACGGCTCCTGGACCCGCTGCGCCACGCGACTGCATCTGCACGTCAACACCTTGCGCTACCGGGTCGGCCGGATCGAGCAACTGACGGGTCGTGATCTTTCGCGCCTGGAGGACAAACTGGACTTCTTCCTGGCCCTGCGGATGAGCTGAGGGGGCGCGCGGGCGGCGCGACCAGGCCGGAACACCACCTCGACGCGCCGCAATTCGCCGTTTGTGAAGGAATTCACGCGTGGCCCTTGGCCCGGCGTGCCAATCCGTGCTGAGATTCGCCCACGACTCAACAGCTCGGACTCAACGGCTCAATGGCGCGCTCGGGGAGGGCAACGTGGCGTACTCCGCCATGTCTGATTCCGGAACGACTGCAGAGAACGGGGATCCGCTCCAGACCGCGGTATGGCGGCTGCGCTCACGCGGATGCTGGACGGACGCGGCCGCCCTGCTCGAACCGCACGGCGCCGAGCCCGCCGCGGCGCTCCAGCGGGCCGCGCTGCTCACCGAGCGCTGTCTGTACACCGGGGACGGCTGGGCCGAGGCCGAGGAGGCGCTGCGCGGCGCCGAGGCGGTGGCCGGGGACGACGAGGAGCGCGGCGCGGCCGCGTGCGAGCGCGGCCAGCTCGCGTACGCGTCCACGCTGCTCGGGGTGCGCGACCGCGCCGACGAGGCCCGTTCGGCGCTGGGCCGGGCGGCCGCGCTGATCGCCCCGGCCGCGCGGGGCCGCGCGCTGCTCGACTTCCGCCGGGGCCTGCTCGCCGAGAACGTGGCGGACGCGCCGCAGGCGGCCCGCGCCGCCTACCGCCGCGCCCACGCGGGCGCCACCGCGCACGGCGACACGCTGCTGCTCTCCTTCACCTGGCGCCATCTGGCCGGACTCGCCCTGCGCGACGGGGAGTTGGCGGAGGCACGGCACGGCTTCGCGGAGTCGCTGAGGATCCGCGAGGAGCTGGGCTACCTGGTCGGCACGGCGCCGGCCCTCGCGGCCCTGGCCGAGGCGGAGCCGGAGCCGGAGGCGGCCCGCCTGCGCACGGAGGCCGCGCGGCTCTTCCGGCTGCTGGGCGGGGTGCCGACGTGGCTGGCGAGCCACCTCACCCCGTCCCCGGCGGCTACCTGACGGCGCCGAGTGTTCGCCTGCGGGCCGGTGGGGGTTGATCGCGCGGTTCCCCGCGCCCCGAAAAGGGTGCGTTGTTGTCTGCGGCCTACCTTGGGCTGATCGCGCAGCCCCCCGCGCCCCTTATAGCCGCTGCGCGGCATCCTTGGGGGCGGCCCGAAGGGGCGCATCTCAGGGGCGCGGGGAACTGCGCGATCAGCCCCCACCGGCCCGCACCCGCCACGCAGCGTTACAGCGCAGACCCCGTGAAGTGCTCCCGCACCAAGGACTGAACCACCGTCAAGTCCTGGGCGATCAACGCATCCAGCAAAGCCAAGTGCTCCGCCGCATCCGCGACCAGCTCGCCCTGACGGGCGACCGGCGCAGCCGTCAGCGGCCACTGGGAGCGCCGGTGGAGGTCCTCGGCCACCTGGAGCAGCTGCTGGTTCCCGGCGAGCGCGAGGACCGCGCGGTGGAACGCGCGGTCCGACTCGGCGTAGCCCGCCCGGTCGCCGACCGCCGCCGCCTGGGTGGTCGCCTCGGCGAGCGGCCGTAGCTCGGCCCAGCGGGCGGCGGGCACGGACCGGGCGAGCCTCAGCATCACCGGCACCTCGATCAGGGCGCGCACCTCGGCCAGCTCGGCCAGCTCGCGCGGACCGCGCTCGGTGACCCGGAAGCCCCGGTTCGGGACGACCTCGACGGCGCCCTCGGAGGCCAGCCGCTGCATCGCCTCGCGCACCGGGGTGGCCGAGACGCCGAACCGCTCGCCGAGCACCGGCGCGGAGTACACCTCGCCCGGCACCAGCTCACCGTCGACCAGCGCGGCCCGCAGCGCCTCCAGGATCTGGCCGCGTACGGAATGCCGGCGGACCTGCCGGACCTGGGGCGCGGGCGGCTCACTGTGGGTGTGCTCACCCCGTACGGCCTCCGGCGCCCGGTCCCGTACGACCGTGAAGGGATCATCCTCCACCCGGGCCTGTGCGGGCACACGGGGAGACCCGAACGGCGGCGCCGCCGTCTCGCGTGCTCTGCCCTGCTCCACCCCAGGCCCTCCTACCGCTCGGTATTCCCCCAGCACCATAGGCGGACAAAGCGACAGTTCAAACATCGCACGCATCCGCTAAGGTAAGCCTTACCTGCAAACGATCGTGATTCGGTGGTCCCTGGATGACTGTGTCCACGCTGCTCCCGAGCCCCCTGGCCGCGTCCTACGCGCGCCTCGCCGACGTCTACCCCGGCGTACGGGTCCACGAGCTCGCGGACGGCGAGCAGGTCCCAGGCTCCCCCGGCTGGGTGGGCGCGGACCAGCTCGCCACCGGCGGGGACGCCCTGGACGCCTTCCTCGGCTGGGACGACGAGCAGGTCCTGCGCGACTACGGGCAGCGGGCCCGCCCCGACGTCATCGCCTCCTTCGGCTTCCACCGCTACGCCTGGCCCGCCTGTCTGCTCATCACGGTGCCGTGGTTTCTGCACCGCCGGGTGCCGCGCGTACCCGTCGAGGACGTCTCCTTCCAGCGCACGCTGGGACGGCTGGCCGTGCGGGTGCGGGAGTTCGCGTGCCTGCCCGGGGACCCCGCGGCCGCGCTGCCCGGCGCACGGGTCGTCCCGGACGAGGAGGCGCTGCGCGCCGAGGTCCGCGCGGCCGTCGCCGAACACCTGGGCCCGGTGCTGGACGGCTTCGGACCCCGGATGCGGCGCGGCAGGCGGGCGCTGTGGGGCATGGCGACCGACGAGGTCGTCGAGGGGCTCTGGTACGTGGCGGCGCTGCTCGGCGAGGAGCGGCGGGCGATGGGCGAGCTGGAGCTGCTGCTGCCGGGCTCGACCAAGCCGTACGTCGGCGCCGCCGGCTTCCGTGAGCTGAGCGGTCCGGCGGGCGAGCCGCTGCCGACCCGCGACCGGGCCAGCTGCTGCCTCTTCTACACCCTGCGCCCCGAGGACACCTGTGTCACCTGTCCGCGTACCCACGACGCCGACCGGGTGGCCAAGCTGAGTGCCGCGTCCTGAATCCACGCCACTCGTCCGGGTGAGCCGGATTCGAACCCAACTCGGTTCAGTGCCACGCCAGTTCGAGCACATCGCACCTATTTGTATGCCACTGACCGCCAATGGCGGTCTCTTGCCCCGAAAACGCCTGCGGCTCCGTGCGGCAGGAGCACTATGGCGCCCGGAACGCCTTACGTGATTCAAGGGACACCGCATGCGACTGACCGACATATCTCTGGACTGGCTGCTTCCGGGCTGCGTGATGATCGTGGGGGTCGTCGTGGCGTTGGTCGTCCTCACGCGCGGCAAGCGCTCCGGTGACAGCGCTTCCGGCGACGACACCTGGGAACGCAGCGAGGAACGCCGCCGCCGGAAGGAAGCCATCTACGGCACCGCCTCCTATGTGCTGCTGTTCTGCTGCGCGGCCGTCGCCGCCGCGCTCTCCTTCCACGGTCTGGTCGGCTTCGGCCGGCAGAACCTCGGCCTCACGGACGGCTGGGAGTACCTCGTCCCGTTCGGCCTCGACGGCGCCGCCATGTTCTGCTCGGTGCTCGCCGTGCGCGAGGCCAGCCACGGCGACGCGGCGCTCGGCTCACGTCTGCTGGTGTGGACGTTCGCGGGCGCGGCCGCCTGGTTCAACTGGGTGCACGCGCCGCGCGGCATGGCCCACGCGGGCGCCCCGCAGTTCTTCGCCGGGATGTCGCTCTCGGCGGCGGTGCTCTTCGACCGCGCGCTGAAGCAGACCCGCGTGGCGGCGCTGCGCGAACAGGGCCTGGTGCCCCGTCCGCTGCCGCAGATCCGGATCGTACGGTGGCTGCGGGCCCCCCGGGAGACGTTCGGCGCCTGGTCGCTGATGCTCCTGGAGGGGGTGCGGACGCTGGACGAGGCGGTCGAGGAGGTACGCGAGGACCGGCGCGCCAAGGAGCAGAACCGGCTGCGCCGGCGCGAGCAGGAGAAGCTGGAGCGGGCGCATCTGAAGGCGCTCAGCCGCCAGGGCCGGAACCTGGGCCGGGGGCGGCCCGGCGGCCGCCAGGCCGACGTCCAGTCCATGGCGCCGAGTACGGGCTCCGGGCAGCCGAAAGCTGTCGCGGAGCCCGCCATAGCAGAGCCGGGACCACTGCCTCTTCGCAACCGGCTCGCCCTTCAGGCCGTCACGGACGCTGAGTCCCTGACGGCGTCCAGGACCGTCGACCTCACGGCCGAGGACGACACCCAGACGCTGCCGCGCCTGGACCACCTGGAGCGCAAACTCAAGGATCTGGAGCAGCAGTTCGGCTGAGTGCGGACGGCGTCAGAGGCTCTGCGCCGTCCCGCTGCCGAGCTCGAACCAGACGACCTTGCCCGCCTCGTGCGCGCGCATGCCCCAGGCGTCCGCGAGCACCTGCACCAGCAGGAGCCCCCGGCCGTGTGTACCGTCGTCGGCGGACGGTACGTACGGTCCGGGCAGCATCGGGGTGAAGTCGTGCACCTCGACGCGGAGTCCGGCCGGAGTGAGCGTGGCCGTCACCACCGCCCCCTGGTCCGTGTGTATGAGCGCGTTGGTCACCAGCTCGCAGGTGAGCAGCTCGGCCACGTCGGCCTGCCCCCGGTGCTTCCAGTGCCCCAGCAACTCCCGCAGCGCGCGCCGCACTTCCGGAACCGCCGTGAGGTCCGACCGCCCCACCCTGCGCCGCAGCTGCCCATGGAGCACCGCACGCGCTCCCGTTCCGCGGAACGCCCCGGTCGTCTCCGGCCCGCCCCCTCCCTGACGCTCAGTCATAACCCCCACCCGCACGTCGTCACGTCCCTTTCCGTCTCGAACACCCTCACGGGATGCATGCCCCACAGCCCCCCCGTCACGCATGGTGATTCCTCAACGACCGACGGAATTCGCGGCGGGAGCGGTTCCACGGCTCGCGGACCGGCTGCGGGGCGATCGCGGGCGAGGGGGGGGCACTCCATGGCAGCGCCCCTTACCCACACGTGAGTCACAGGGTGGAGCGGGCCACCGGCCCTGGATTCTCGCGGGCGCAGCCGGACGCGCCCGCGGTCGCGCCCGCCTTCCGACCACCGGGCCGGGAGACGCGCTGACCATGGAGGATCACCCCATCGCCAGACAACCGGGTGGACATCTGCCCTACGGTTCTCTGAACCGCCTTACGGGCGAGGCACGTTGCGCAGGTTGGAACGGGCCATCTGGAGCATCCGGCCGACCCCGCCGTCCAGCACGATCTTGCTCGCGGAGAGCGCGAAGCCGGTCACCATCTCGGCGCTGATCTTCGGCGGGATGGAGAGCGCGTTGGGGTCGGTGACCACATCGACCAGGGCGGGCCCCTTGTGCTTGAACGCGTCCTTGAGGGCGCCCGCGAGCTGCTTGGGCTTCTCGACGCGCACACCGTACGCACCGGCCGCGCGGGCGATCGCCGCGAAGTCGGGGTTGAGGTTGCTCGTCCCGTACGACGGCAGCCCGGCCACCAGCATCTCCAGCTCCACCATGCCGAGCGAGGAGTTGTCGAAGAGGACGATCTTCACCGGCAGGTCGTACTGGACCAGGGTCAGGAAGTCGCCCATCAGCATGGAGAACCCGCCGTCGCCGGACATGGAGATCACCTGGCGGCGCCGGTCGGTGAACTGGGCGCCGATCGCCTGCGGAAGCGCGTTCGCCATCGAGCCGTGGCTGAACGAGCCGATGATCCGGCGCCTGCCGTTGGGCGAGATGTACCGGGCGGCCCAGACGTTGCACATACCGGTGTCGACGGTGAACACCGCGTCGTCGTCGGCGAGTTCGTCGAGTACGGAGGCCACGTACTCGGGGTGGATCGGCACGTGCTTCTCGACCTTGCGGGTGTACGCCCTGACGACGCCCTCCAGCGCGTCGGCGTGCTTCTTCAGCATCTTGTCGAGGAAGCGGCGGTCGGTCTTGGCCTTCACGCGCGGGGTCAGACAGCGCAGGGTCTCCTTGGCATCGCCCCACACGGCCAGATCGAGCTGGGAGCGCCGCCCGAGGTGCTCGGGGCGGACGTCGATCTGCACGATCTTGACGTCGTCGGGCAAGAAGGCGTTGTACGGGAAGTCGGTGCCGATGAGGATCAGCAGATCGCACTCGTGGGTGGCCTCGTAGGCGGCGCCGTAGCCGAGCAGCCCGCTCATGCCGACGTCGTACGGGTTGTCGTACTGGATCCACTCCTTGCCGCGCAGCGCGTGCCCCACCGGCGCCTTGACCCGCTCGGCGAACTCCATCACCTCGGCGTGGGCGCCCGCGGTGCCGCTGCCGCAGAAGAGGGTGACGCGTTTGGCCTCGTCCACCAGACGGGCGAGCTTCTCGATCTCCGCGTCGCCCGGGCGCACCGACGGCAGCGCGGTGACCAGCGCGTGCTCGACGGCCTTGTCCGGGGCAGGCTCGGAGGCCACGTCGCCGGGGAGCGCGACCACGCTGACGCCGCCCCGGCCGATCGCGTGCTGGATGGCCGTCTGGAGCAGCCGGGGCATCTGCTTCGGGCTGGAGATGAGCTCGCAGTAGTGCGAGCACTCGCGGAAGAGCTGGTCGGGGTGGGTCTCCTGGAAGTAGCCCAGGCCGATCTCGGACGAGGGGATGTGGGAGGCGAGGGCGAGGACGGGGGCCATCGAGCGGTGGGCGTCGTAGAGGCCGTTGATCAGATGGAGGTTGCCCGGGCCGCAGGATCCGGCGCACGCCGCGAGGGTGCCGGTGAGCTGGGCCTCGGCGCCGGCCGCGAAGGCGGCGACCTCCTCGTGGCGGACCTGGATCCAGTCGATGGCCGGGGTGCGGCGGATGGCGTCGACGACGGGGTTGAGGCTGTCGCCGACGACGCCGTACATCCGCCGCACCCCGGCGCGGGCGAGGATGTCCACGAACTGCTCCGCCACGTTCTGTTTGGCCATGGCTCCCATTCATCCACGGGCCGCCGCGTCACGCCTCCCAGACGGCGATCGCCGTACGGTCGTCGGCGTACCCCTTCACCCTCAGCTGGGCGTCCGCGAGGAACGCGGCGAGCCCGGGCGGCTCGCCCCCGGCCCACCGCTCGGCCAGCTCCTTCGCCAGCGCGGGCTCGCCCCGCAGCGGCTCGGCGAGCCCGCCGCTGCACAGCAGCAGGGTGTCGCCCGGGCGGGCGACCGAGGCACGGAAGCGGAACGGTTCGGCGGGCGGGGGCGGCGGGTCGATGTACGGGCGGGCGGGCTCCACGGTCTGCAGGTCCATGGTGAGCCGGTCGCCCTCCCGGGTCTCGGAGGGCGGCGAGCCGAACCCGACGACGGGCTCGCCGCTGACCTCGCCCGGCTCGGGCGGGGCGGGCTCGATGTCCTGCCAGACGCCCGCGCGCAGCCGGAACAGGCCGCCGGGCCCGACCCCGAAGAAGACCCGGGTGCGGCAGCCGGGGTCGGTGGAGAGCAGCAGACAGCGCAGGCCCGCCGTGTACTCCTCGGGCTCCGCGCCCAGCTCGGCGGCGCGGGCGCGCAGTCTGCCGTAGCTGCGGTCGGTGAGCCGGTGCAGCCCGGACTTGAGGTCGCCCCGGCGCCCGGCCCTGATGTCGTCGGCGAGCCGGGCGTGGCTGCGCCCGATGGCGCCGCCGATCCAGCGGCACGCGTCGGCGGCGGCGAGGTGCGCGCCCTCGAAGGCCCGCATACCGCTGGCGACGGCCACCAGGACCAGCGCGTTCTCGCCGTTCCCGAACCGGGCGGTGAGCAGGGCGTCACGCCGGGGCTCGCCCCGGTAGCGGGCCGAGTCGCCGCGTACGGAGGCGGCGCGCAGCACGTACGCCCCGTACCGGGCGCCGTCGAGGACCGTGTCCGCGACGAGTTCGTCCAGGCTGTCGGGCCGTGCGTTCGGCAGCGCGGTGGGCTCGGCGTCGTAGGTGGGCGGCCGGTCCCCCACATGGCCGACATGGGGCCGGGGTGAGGGGGGCGGCGGCGGTTCGGGGGCCGTCCCGGGCGGGGCGGCGACGGAGGCGGGTGGATCGGGCGGGCCCGGTGGCGGCTGGGCGGGCCGGGGCTCCGGCGGCCCGGCCGCGGTCCGGGCTGCGGGCGGCTGCGCCGGCGGCGCGGGAACGGCTGGTTCGTACCCGGGCGGCGGCGGGGCCGGCGGCGCAAGGGAGTCGGCGGGCTCCCACCACCCGGACGTGCGGCCGGAGCCGGGTGGCGCCGTGGTGCCGCGCGGCTGCCAGGGCGCCCGGGGCGGGATCCCGGCGGGGGCGGGCGGCCGCACCGCACCCGGCATCTCCTCGGGTTCGAGCGGCACGTCCATGGGATCACCCCGTACGTCCACGGGCTCGGCCCGTGCATCGACGGGCCCGGCCGTGCCCTCAGGATCGATTCGGTCCTGCGGCGCCGACTGCTCCGGCACGCGCGGCGCGCGGCGCGGAGGCCGCGGCCCGGACCTGGAGTCCGGCACGGGCGGACTCACCGCCTCCGCAACGGACTCGAAGCGGTCGTCGAGGGTGTCGCCCGCTGCTGCGGGCGAGTTGTCCGGGGCGGGCTCGTCGTACAGGCGAGCCCACCAGTCGTCGTCCGAGGTGCGCCTCTCCCCCTGCTGACTCATGCCCTTATTGTCCACCGCAAGGGCCGTACGAAAACGGTGCAACGGGTAAAAGTGGTCAGCACACAGATCCGCACCCCGTACGCGGACGCGAGCGGACGTGCCTCCGCCGGGCGGCCCTTCCCCCCCCCCACGAGAGGGCCGCCCGGCGAGCTGCCGGTGACTGACCGGTCTTGTCGAAGTCCGGTGCGCCACAGCCCCGTAAGGGGCGCGGGGAACTGCGCGACCAGCCACGGACGGCCCGCAGCCGAACCACCGCACTTCCAGCGGAGCGCTCAGCGCACGTCGTACGCGCGCGTCACGGTCTGGGTGACGGAACTGCCGCGGGCGTCCGTCAGTTCGGCCTTCAGGGCGACCTGCTTGCCGACCGCGCCCGCGTGGTCGACCAGGGCGGACCAGGAGTCGCCCCGGTGGGTGACGGCGGCCTCGGTCCAGGTGGCGCCGTCGTCGTACGAGTACGACAGGCGGGCCGAGGTGAGGGCCGCCGGGATGTACCCCGCGTGGCCCGCCACGGAGAGGCCGATCCGCTGCCCGTTCGCCGCCGGGAGGGTCTTGAGGCCGTCCTCCGGCAGGGAGTAGCGCGGGAAGAGGATGCCGAGGCCCTGCGAGTAGGCGTTCTCGTCGAGCTTCGAGCGGAACTTCCACACCGTCTGGACGCTCGTGGACCGCTGCCGGACCTTCGCCGGGCCGCCGATCTTCTCGATGCGCTGCTCCAGCTCGTACGCGCTGTCCCGGGCCGGGACTTCGAAGACCCCGGACGGCCGGCCGCTCTCACCGACCACCTCGACGTCGCGGCGCAGGACCAGGCCGCCGATGTCACCGAACGAGCCGGGCTGTGCGTAGTGCCCGCCGTCGCCCCACATCGCGGCTGCGAAGCCGATCAGGTTGCCCTGCCGTTCGGCGGTGAGGACCTCCTTGCCCTCGGTGTCGCGCGGGGCGACCGGGGCGACGACCCCGTCCGTGACGGTGACCGGCCGCCCCTGCTGCCGGGCGGCGGCCTCGCCGCCGGTGATCCGTCTCTTCGCGGTCGCGGCGGCCGGTGGTGCGGCCACGCACGGCGAGAGGGCGGTGACGGCGAGGACGGCGGCGTTCGCCACCCCCGGAGCCGTGCGCGATATCGGACGCATCGCTCTCCCCAGGCGAATCCGGAACAAAAAACTCCGCGCGCAAAGCGCACAAATGCCTTGTTGCCGAAGGTTGTTGGTACTGCGGTTGCGCCACCTTCGCAGAGCGACGGAAGGTGCGGGGATGATGTTGTGAGGCGGGTTTGCGCCGTGGCCGTTTCCCGCCACGCGTGGACAGCGGGCGCAAGAGGGGCGGACGAGGGTGCTCGGAGCGATAGGCCTGGACGAGATGCAGGAGTCGGCGTACCGGACGCTGGTGGCGCTGGGCGCGGCCGAGGTCGCGGACCTGGCGCACCGGCTCGCGCTGCCCGAGCCCGACACGGAACGGGCGCTGCGGCGCCTGGAGCGCCAGGGCCTGGCCGCCCAGTCCTCGGCCCGGACCGGGCGGTGGGTGGCGGCCCCGCCCGGCGTCGCGCTCGGCGCCCTGCTCACCCGGCAGCGCCACGAGCTGGAGCAGGCGGAGCTGGCTGCCGCGCTGCTCGCCGAGGAGTACCGGAGGGAGGCCGCCGAGCCCGCCGTGCACGACCTGGTGGAGGTGGTGACCGGCGCGTCCGCCGTCGCCCACCGCTTCCACCAGCTCCAGCTCGGCGCGGCCGAGGAGGTGTGCGCGCTGGTCACCGGCAATCCGATCGCCGTGACCGGCATGGACAACGAGTCCGAGGAGCGGGCCGCGACCCGGGGCGTCGCCTACCGGGTGGTCATCGAGCGCGAGGTGCTCGCCCTGCCCGCCGGGATCGTCGAGGTCACGGCGGCGCTCGGCCGCGACGAGCAGGTCCGCACGGTCGAGCGGGTGCCCACCAAGCTGGTGGTGGCCGACCGCAGCCTGGCGATGGTGCCGCTGACCGGCCGGGACGCGGAGCCCGCCGCCCTGGTGGTGCACGCGAGCGGCCTCCTGGAGTCCCTGATGGGCCTCTTCGAGGCGGTGTGGCGGGACGCGCTGCCGCTGCGGCTCGCGGGCGCGGCGGTACGGGAGGAGTCGTCCGGCCCCGACGCCACGGACCTGGAGGTCCTGTCGCTGCTGCTGGCCGGGATGACCGACGCGAGCGTGGCCAAACAGCTCGACCTGGGGCTGCGGACCGTACAGCGCCGGGTGAAGGGGCTGATGGAGCTGACCGGCGTCACCACCCGGCTCCAGCTGGGGTGGCACGCGTACGAGCGCGGCTGGGTGGCCCGGTAGCGGGCGGACGGCAGGGGGGTGGAATCCGGCCCGGGGGGCCGGGCCCGGACCTGCGGAAACGTTCCGTTTGGCGCACGCTGGGCAGGTGGGCGTGTGGCTGCTCTTGGTGATGGGCCTGGTGATGCTCCTCGGGCTGCTCGGTGTGCTGGTCCCCGGGGTGCCCGGGCAGGCGATCGTCTGGGCCGCCGTGGCGTGGTGGGCCCTCAGCGACGCCACCGGCACGGCCTGGGCGGTCCTGGCCGGGGCGACGGGCCTGCTCCTGCTCGCCCAGGCCGTCAAGCTGGTGCTGCCGCCCCGGCGTCTGAAGACGGCCGGCGCGCCCCGGCGCTCCCTGCTGACCGGCGGCGTCGCGGCGATCGCCGGCTTCTTCCTGCTCCCGGTGGTCGGCGGGATCGTGGGCTTCCTGGGCGGGCTGTACGGGGCGGAGCGGATGCGGCTCGGCAGCCATGGGGCGGGCTGGTCGTCGGCCCGCACGGTGCTGCGATCCGGCGGGTACTCGGTCCTGGTCGAGCTGTTCGCGTGTCTGCTGGCGGTGGGCTTGTGGGCGGGCGTGGTGATCTGGGCCTGAGCCGGCGGGCCCGGGCCGGTGGGGACGTAGGTCGCGCGACCCGGGCGCACTGGTCCCCGGAGCCGATGACCTTCGGCGGGTCCGCGTGTGAGGCTGGGGCCATGAACGAATTCAGCGCGGCCGAGCGCGCGTACCTGAGGTCCCAGCGGCTGGGACGGCTGGCGACCGTCGACCCCAAGGGCCAGCCGCAGGCGAACCCGGTCGGGTTCTTCCCGCAGGACGACGGCACGATCCTGATCGGCGGCTACGCGCTCGGCACCACGAAGAAGTGGCGCAACCTGCTGGCTAATCCGCGGCTCGCGCTGGTCGTGGACGACGTGGTGAGCGTACGGCCCTGGCGGGTACGGGGCGTGGAGATCCGGGGCGAGGCCGAACTGCTGACCGGGCCGCACGAGTTGGGGCCGCACTTCAGCGAGGAGCTGATCCGGATCCGCCCGGAAAAGATCCACAGCTGGGGGCTTGACGAGGAGTGACGGCGGCCGGGGCCCGCCCCGGCGGAGGCCCTACGCCCGGCTCGCCGGATCGGAGCCGTCGTGGGCCGCCTCGGCGAGGCGGCGCAGCAGCGGGCCGAGCGCGACGACCGCTCCGGCCTCCTCGGCGCCGAGCGCGCCGAGGCGCCAGGCCAGCACCTCGGCCTCGGCGCGGGCGGCGTCCACCAGGGCGCGAGCGCCGCGTTCGGTGAGGACGATCCGGGCGGCCCGGCCGTCCGTGGGGTCGCTCTCGCGCAGCACGAGCCCGGTCGCCTCCAGGCCCGCGACGGCCGAGGTGGCGGTGGGCTGGGAGCACGGCACCCGGGCCGCGAGCTCACCGATGCGGGCGGGCCCGCTCTCGGCGAGCAGCGAGAGCACCACTGTCTGGGTGGGCTGGATCCCGTCGGCCGGGGCGGCCCGGCGCAGACTGCGCAGCAGCCGGTGGAGCGAGATCACCAGTTGCAGCGCCGCATCGTCATCGATGATCATCGCCCGTCCGCCGCCCCCCGCACCGAATTCAGGTCAGGCGAGTGTAATCCCCGGCGCGTACATGTCGAACCAGACGGCGAGGTCGAGGGCGTGCTCAAGACCGCTGCGGGAGGCCGGAGTGGTCTGCGGGGCCTCGCGCACGGCGGCCGACAGGCGTCCTGGGCCGACGAGTTGGAAGACGGGGTGGCCGGCGCGCGCCAGCAGGTCCAGGGGGACGCGGGCGAGACGGATCATGTACCGACGTTCCCAGACGGCGGCGGGGGCGCCCGTCGGCCGACGCCGTCCGCGGGCTACGCGGCGGCGCCGTGCGCGGCGGCCGCGCTCAGGTGCCGGTGGGCGTACGAGCGCCAGGGCCGCCAGAGTTCGCCGTCGCTGTCGCCGGAGCTGTCCGCGGGACGCGTCTCGGCGTCGAACCCCACGTCCGGTTCGCCGAGCGCCCGCACGCGGATCAGCGCCACGGTGTGGGCGTCGAGGCCGGGCAGGGTGCGCAGGACCCGTACCGCCTCCTCGCGGTCGGCGCCCGCGTCGAGGCGTAGCCTGCCGTCGGCGAGCGCGGCGGCGAGCTGCGCCAGGGCCGGATCCGGGTGCGAGGCGAGCGTGCCGGGCTCCGGGAAGAGGTGGGTGAGCGCGCCGCACGGCACGTCGAGCCGCTTCCCGTACTCCTCGGTCAGCTCCCCCGCGACGGCCCGCCCCACCAGCGCCCGTACCGCGTACTCGTCGGGGTCGGCGGCCCCCGGCGAGCGCACCCCGGGCCGGGCCTCGACCAGGGGGGCGAGCCGGGGGTCGGCCGCGAGCCGCTCGTCCACCGCGTAGGGATCGGCGTCCAGGTCGAAGAGGCGGCGCAGCCGCTGGACGGCGGTGGTGAGGTCGCGCAGGTCGGTGAGGTGGATACGGGCCTCCAGCCAGCCGCCCCGGCGCGGGCGCGCCTCGTCGACGGCCACGATGCCCGTGCCGTACGGCAGGCGCAGCGTGCGGCGGTAGGTGCGCGCACCCGGCTCGCCCGTCATCTCCTCGACCCCGGCGACGGCCTCCTCGGCGAGCAGATCGAAGACGGCGCGCGCCGCGTACGGGCCCCGGTGCGCGAGCCGCAGCGGGATCCCGGCCGCGAAGGCGGCCGAGCCCCGGCCGGTCTTCGTCCCGGACTCCCCGCGCAGGGCGCTGGGCGTACGGGCGTAGATCTGCCGGATGGTGTCGTTGAACTGCCGCACGCTGGCGAACCCGGCCGCGAAGGCGATGTCGGTGACCGGTAGCCCGGTGGTCTGGAGCAGCACCCGGGCCGTGTGGGCGCGCTGGGCACGGGCGAGGGCGACCGGGCCCGCGCCGAGCTCGGCGGTGAGCTGGCGCTGGACCTGCCGGGTGCTGTAGCCGAGGCGCACCGCGAGACCGGGGACGCCCTCCCGGTCCACCACGCCGTCGCCGATCAGCCGGACGGCCCGGCCCACGACGTCGGCGCGCACGTTCCACTCCGCCGAGCCGGGCACCGCGTCGGGGCGGCAGCGGCGGCAGGCACGGAAGCCGTGGCCCTGGGCGGCCGCCGCCGTCGGGAAGAAGCGGACGTTCTTGCGCTTGGGCGTCACGGCCGGGCAGCTGGGGCGGCAGTAGATGCCGGTGGTCGACACGGCGAAGAAGAACTCGCCGTCGAAGCGGGCGTCACGGCTGCTGACGGCTTCGTACCGGGTCTCGTCGGTCTCTTCGTACGTGGTCACACGTCCAGTGTGCGCGAGGCCGGGCAGTTCGACTCGCGGGATTCGGACACGACGCTCGGAGCGCCGTGCCCGGATCCCCGGGGGCTGTCAGCGGGTGCCGCTCCGCTTGGCCGCGTAGTTCGCCCGGCCTTCGGCCGACTTGATGCGCCAGTCGCGGCGGATCTCGTTGCGCAGGCGCGCGTCGGTCTTGGCGACGATCCGCCGGTTCTCGCGGATCAGCTTGCGGTAGCTCTCCAGGCGCCGCTCGGCCAGCGAGCCGTCCTCGATCGCCGCGATCACCGCGCACCCCGGCTCCGCCTCGTGGGCGCAGTCGTGGAAGCGGCACTGCCCGGACAGCTCCTCGATCTCCGCGAAGACCTGCCCGACACCGCTCTCGGCGTCCCACAGGCCGACCCCGCGCAGCCCCGGAGTGTCGATGAGGACGCCACCGCCGGGCAGGACGAGCAGATTGCGGGTCGTGGTGGTGTGCCGGCCCTTGCCGTCGACGTCCCGGATGGCCTGCACCTCCATCACGTCCGCGCCGAGCAGCGCGTTGGCCAGCGTCGACTTGCCCGCGCCGGACTGGCCGAGCAGCACGCTGGTGCCGCCCGACACGATCGCGCGCAGCACCTCGACGCCATCGCCGGTCGCCGAGCTGACGGACAGGACCTGGACGCCGGGCGCGGCGGTCTCCACGTCCTGGACGAGGTAGGACAGCCCGACCGGGTCGGGCACCAGGTCGGCCTTGGTGAGGACGACGAGCGGCTGTGCGCCCGACTCCCACGCCAGGGCCAGGAACCGCTCGATCCGCCCGAGGTCCAGCTCGACGGCGAGCGAGACCGCGATGATCGCGTGGTCCACGTTGGCCGCGAGGATCTGCCCCTCGGACCGGTTGGAGGAGGTGTTGCGTACGAAGGCGGTGCGGCGCGGCAGATACGCGCGGACGAACCGGGGGTCGCCGACGGGTTCGACGGCGGCCCAGTCACCGGTGCAGACGACCCGCATCGGGTCGTGCGGGGTGACGAAGGCGGTGTCGGCGCGCAGCAGACCGTCGGCGGTGACGATGTCGCACTGGCCCCGGTCGACGCGGACGACCCGGCCGGGCAGCAGGCCCTGGTCGGCGTAGGGCGCGAAGTCGGCGGCCCAGGCGTCGTCCCAGCCGTAGGGAGACAGGGCGTGCGAGGTGGAGGACTGGTGCGAGGACGACTGCTGCGAAGCAGAAGAGGAAGACAAGGGGTGACCCTTCACAAGGGCGGCCCCGGCGGTGCGTTGGGTTCAGCCGGTGGCCACGGGAGTGGAATTGATGCACTTCTGGATGAGGGCAGCGCCCATCGCAATGACAGCCATCGCTCACACCTCCCGGATCGGTCTCACGGCTGGAGTACGCCGGCCAACGGCCGCCGTACGGAACGCAGTCACCATAACGCCGGGCTCCGAGCCCGGCCAACTGATTTATCCGCGTCCCCTCACCAGTGACGTGCGGCGGCCAGCAGGTGGTCGCGTACGCGGGTGACTTGGAGGTTGTCGGGGGTGCCGGGGCGCTGGACGAGGTACGCGGTGTTGATCGGCGGGTCCTCGGGTTCGAGGAGGGCGACCAGGCGGCCCGCGTCGAGGTCGGCGCGGCACAGGTAGCGGGGCAGCACGGTGAAGCCCGCGCCCGCCGTCACGGCGGCCAGGACCCCGCGCAGGTCGGGGACGGTGAGCGCGGCCTCACCGGTGAGGCGGCGGCCGAAGACGTGGCGCCAGTAGCGGCGGGCGATCGGCAGGTCCTCGGCGTACGTCACCAGCGGCACGCCGGTCAGCGCGGCCGGGCCGTCCGCGGCGACGTGCCCGGCGCCGATCCGCCGCGCCCACTGCGGCGCGGCGACGAGCACGAACTCCTCGTCGCCCAGCGGTACGGCGGTCAGGGTGCGGCCGCGCGGCCGCACGGTCGAGACCACCAGGTCGTGGCGGCCCGCGCGCAGACCGTCGAGCAGTTCGTCGGAGAGGCCGGTGACGACGTGCAGCCGCACCCCGTCCGCGACCAGCGGCGCGAGCGCGGGCAGCGCGGTGACACAGAGGAACTCGGCCGGTCCGGCCAGGTGTACGGGCTGCGCGGGCGCGCCGTCGCCGGGGCCCCGGTCGGCGACGAGGGCGAGCGCGTCGAGCGGGGCGGCGACCCGTGCGGCGAGGTCGTCGGCGTACGGCGTCGGCGCCACCCCGCGCGGCAGCCGCTCGAACAGCTCGCGCCCGAGCTGCCGTTCCAGGGAGCGGATCTGGGTGGTGACGGTCGGCTGGGACAGGCTCAGCAGCCGGGCGGCGGCGGTGAAGCTGCCGGTGCGGTGGACGGCGAGGAAGGTGCGCAGGTGGGTGAGGTCGAGGGGGGCGTGGGGGCGGACGGGGCGGCCCGCCGCAGCCGTCGGGCCGTCCTGCGGGCGCCGCACCGGCCGGGCCGCGCCATGCGTATTTCTATCGGTCACCCGTCAAGTATCGAGCCGACTTATGGATCGGGCGGCCCCGTGCACACAGCTCGGCTCAGCGGGGGACGGACTCCGGAGCGGGCGCCAGGAAGACGTACCAGACCGTCCCCGTCCGGGGCGTGACCACCTTGTGGGCGGCCCACGAGCGGGCGTACGCGGGCGGGCTCGACGCCTCCTGGACCAGGGCCAGCGGGGTGCGCCGCGCCGCCGCCACGATGCCCGGCACCGTCTGGGTGCGGTTCGCGCGGTCGCTGGCCTGCGAGGAGCAGCCGCCGTAGAAGGCCTGCGGCTGGGACTCGTCGCCGACGATGGTGCAGGGCGGGCGGATGCCGTACTCCGCGAGCCGGGCCACCAGCCACTGGTCGTCGGAGCGCAGCGCCTGCTGGCGTGCCGTGCGCCGGTCCATGATCCCGTACTGGCCCCAGAGCTGGAGCCCCAGGCACACCGCGACGGCGGCCACCACCACCGGCCGCCACCGCCCCTTCGCCGCCTCCACCGCCCCGGCCGCACACTCCGCGACGACCAGCGCGAGCAGCGCGTACGCGGGGATCAGGAAGCGCGGCGCCGCATAGCCGATGCCGAAGAGGTAGGGCACGCCGAGCACCGCCGCGCACCACACCGCGAGCAGCGCCGTACGCGCCCGCCTCGCCCGGGCCGCGCACAGCACGCCGAGGGCGGTCAGCACGGGAAGGGCCAGCCACCACACCGCGCTCAGATGCGGGTTGGGCCAGCCGGAGGTGCAGGGGCGGCACAGCAGCGGGCCGTTGAGGGTCATCAGGTTCATGCCGAGCGCGTTGTGCAGGCTCAGCCCGCCCTGCGCCTCGCCCGCGCCGTGCACCCGCTCCATCAGGCCGCCGAAGCGCAGATACGCCTCGATCACCCAGGGCAGCACCCCGACGGCCAGTCCGCCGAGGACCGCGACGGCGAGGCGCCTCCGCCGCCAGGCCCGTACCGCGAGGACCGCCGCGAGCAGGGCCACCGCCAGATAGCCGCCGTCGTACGGCCGCACCAGCGCCGTGAACGCCACGCTCAGCCCCACCGCGAGCAGCGGGCCGCGCCGCCCGTCGCGGTCCCCGGCGGCGCGCAGGAACCAACCCGCCCCGGCGAGCGCCCCGTACGCCACGTACAGGTTGGGCATGACCTCGCCCGCGTAGAACTGCACCACCCACAGCCCGGCGAAGAGCACGGCGGCGAGCAGCACGACCCTGCGGCCCACCAGGGTCAGCCAGGGACGGAAGGCGAGCGTGAGCCCGGCCGCCGCGAGCAGCAGCATCCAGGTGCGCAGCACCGGCACCGAGCCCGTCAGCTGGGCGGCGGGCGCGGCGAGCCAGCTGATGCCACGGGCCCGGGGCTCGCTGAAGAAGGCGTCGGGGACGCGGGGGTCGACCTGGCTGACGTACACGGTCTCGTCCCAGCCGAGCGGCAGCCGCCAGGCGCCGGTGGCCAGCTGGACGGCGCCGCAGGCGAGCGCGAGGACGGCCCCGACCAGCGCCAACCGGACGGTGTCCCGGCGCAGGGGGCGCACGGCCTCTCGGCTCGGCACGGACCGGGTCGCTTGATCGGCGGCAGACATGCGCACACGTTACGCGGCCGGGCGGGGCCCGGCCGGGAGAGTGCGCCAACGGGTGGAGTGTGGAGCAGGGGAACGCGCGTGTCGTACGCGGGCAACGGCCTCTCAGGCCCGACGGCACGCGTGCGTGTCCGTTTCTTACAAGACCCGCGGTCCGGCCCCGCCTACGTTGAAGCCATGAACGCACGATTCGACTCCATCGGCCTGGTCGTCTCCGACATGGCCGCCTCGCTCGCCTTCTACCGCCGTCTGGGCCTGGACATCCCGGCCGAGGCCGACACCGAGCCGCACGTGGAGCACACGCTCCCGGGCGGCACCCGGATCCTGTGGGACACCGAGGAGGTGCTGCGCTCCTTCGACCCGGACTGGACCCGCCCGCAGGGCGGCGGCCGCGCCGACCTGGCCTTCGTCTGCGACGGGCCGGACGAGGTGGACCGGATGTACGAGGAGCTGGTGGCGGCCGGGTACGCCGGTCACCTCAAGCCCTTCGACGCCTTCTGGGGGCAGCGTTACGCGACGCTCCACGACCCGGACGGGGTGGGCGTCTCGCTCTTCGCCGCCTCCGCGTAGGCGGTGAGCGTGGTCCCGGCCAGGTCGCGCATCTCGCGGGCGAGGTGTGCCTGGTCGGTGCACCCGGCGGCGAGCGCCGCCCGCGCGTACGGCACGCCCGCAAGGACGAGATCGAGCGCCCGCTGGAGGCGCAGGACGCGCGCGAGGGTCTTGGGGCCGTAGCCGAAGGCGTCCAGGGAGCGGCGGTGCAGCTGGCGGGCGCCGAGCCCGACCGCCTCGGCCGTCGCGGCGACCGGGGCGCCCGCCGCGAGCCGCTCGGCCACCGCCCGCATCAGCGGGTCCGGCTCCCCGGCCCTGTCCAGCGCCACGGCCTCCAGGGCGCCGGCCGGGTCCGGTGCCTCCGCGATCCGCTCGGCGAGGCGGCGCACCACGCCTCCCGGCCAGAGCGCGGCGAGGTCCACACGCCGGTCGCGCAGTTCGTGCGCCGGTACGCCGAGGGCCGCCGGGCCGGCGCCCGGCGCGAACCGCACGCCCGCGAACCGGACCCCGGCGGCCGCCTCCGGTACGTACGCGCGCGTGTCGGGACCGGCGACGAACAGTCTCCCGTCGCGCCACAGCAGGTCCATGCAGCCGTCCGGCAGGACGGGGCGGACGGCGCCCGGCCCCACCGTGCGCGCCCAGACCACCGCGCCGGCCAGCCGCGAGGCACGCTCTCGGTACATGTCTTCGAGGCTAACCCGGACAGCGGCGGGGCCGCTCCGCCACAATGGCCGCCCGGTCCGGCACGGCTGCGAGGGAGCGGCGATGGGTGCGCTGCTGGAGTTCCAGACGGACGACGGTGCGCAGGTCGTGGTGGAGGTCGAACGGCATGCCTCCGGCGCCAGGTCGGTACGCCGGGGCGACAACTCCGTCTCCGAGGCGGCCCGTACGTGCGACAGCGCGCTTGAGGGCATCGGGGCGGCCGCCGAGTCCGCACTGCATCGAGCCGCCGCTCGGCGGTGTGTCACCGGTCGTCGTCATGGACCGGCTGCGCCGCAGGAAACGAGCGCGCTCGTCGTCGGGCGCATGCCCGGTGCCGCGGCGGCCGCCGCCCGGCTCGGCGTCCCGTACGTCGGGATCGCCGACGGGGCAGGCTCGGCGGCGGACCCGAGGGCGGCCGGGGCGACGCCGGTGACCACGTCGCTCGGCGCGATCACCGACGCGCTGCAGAACGACTAGGGCCTGTCCTTGCCGTGCGGGTCCCGCGTCCCGTGCAGTCGGGACTTCACGTCGTCCGGGGGCAGGAAGCGCGACCACCGCTCCGGGTACTCCGACGGCATCCCGGGGTCGGCGGGGTCGGGGTCGTCCGGGTCGGGCTGGTAGGCGGCCCGGGCCTGGGCGGCGCGGGCCACGATCTCGGCGGCCTGGGCCGCCTTGACCCGCTCGTTGGCGGCGCGGGCGGCGGCCGTGGCGACCGACGGCCAGACCCGGTCGATCGCCGCGTTGACGGCCGCGCCCACCAGGACCGCGAAGGCCGAGACCCCGATCCACAGCAGCACGGCGACGGGCGCGGCCAGCGAGCCGTAGATCGTGGGGCCCTCGACCGTGTTGGTGAGGTAGATCCGCAGCAGGAACGATCCGAGCACCCACATGGCGAGGGCCACCAGCGCGCCCGGCACGTCCTCGATCCACGGGGAGCGGACCGGCACCGAGACGTGGAAGAGGGTGGTCAGAAATGCCACCGAAAGGAGGATCATCACGGGCCAGTACAGAACGCTGATCAGGTCCGTTCCCCATGGGATCAGCTCGACCACCCGGTCCGGGCCCACCACCGCGAGCGGCAGCACCACCGCGCCGATCAGCAGGGCCACGATGTAGAGCAGCAGTGAGAGCATCCGGGTGCGCACGATGCCCCGGTGGCCGTCGAGCCCGTACATCACGGTGATGGTGTCGATGAAGACGTTGACGGCCCGGGAGCCCGACCAGAGCGCGAAGGCGAAGCCGATGGAGACGATTTCCGGCCGTTTCCCCTTGGTGACGTCCGCCAGGAGCGGCTCGGCGAAATCGTGGACGCCCCGGTCGGAGAGGACCGACTGGGCGGCGGTGAGGATGTTCTTGTTGATGCTGGCGACGGTGTGCGTGTTGGTCCAGCCGTCCACGTAGCCGAGCAGCGCGACCAGGCTGAGCAGCAGCGGAGGCAGCGAGAGCAGGGTGAAGAAGGCCGCTTCGGCCGCGAGCCCGAGGATGCGGTACTCGATGCACGAGTTGACGGTGTCCTTCAGGAGCAGCCAGGCCGTCTTCCGCTTCGATACGTTGCGGTAGAGGACGCGGGCCCGGTGGAGTCTGCTGGGGGCCCGGTGGAGTCGGCCCCATGGCCGCTCGGGTGTTTCATTTGCTGGCTGCACCTCCTTACCGTATCGGCATGGCAGCCACCACCCACACAGTGACCAACCAGGCTCCGCCCCTGGTGGGATACGACGTATTCTCGTCCGACCGCGCTCTTGCCGAGGGGGTGGAACGGCATCTGGCGCCCGATCTCGTCGAGGAGGCGCGGGACGAGCTCAGCGCCCTCGGGCGCACCGCCGGTTCCGCCCAGGCGCAGGAGTGGGGCGTGCTGGCGAACGAGAACCCGCCCAAGCTCCGCACCCACGACCGCTACGGCAACCGCATCGACGAGGTCGACTTCCACCCGAGCTGGCACCGACTGCTCGGCCACGCCGTCGGGGCGGGGCTCACGGACGCCTGGGGACGGCCGGGCGGCCATGTGCGGCGCGCCGCCGGGTTCCTGGTGTGGACGCAGGCCGAGGCGGGCCACGGGTGCCCGCTGTCGATGACGCACGCGGCCGTGCCCGCGCTGCGGACCGATCCGGCGCTGGCCGCCGAGTGGGAGCCCCGGCTCACCTCGCATGTGTACGAGGAGGGGCTTCGGCCGGCCGCCGGGAAGGCCGGGGTGCTCTTCGGGATGGGCATGACGGAGAAGCAGGGCGGCAGTGACGTCCGGGCCAACACCACCCAGGCGAGGCCGCTCGGGGACGGCGGTGAATATCTGCTGACCGGGCACAAGTGGTTCTGCTCGGCGCCGATGTGCGACGGGTTCCTGGTGCTCGCGCAGGCGCCGGGCGGGCTGACCTGCTTCCTGGTGCCCCGGGTCCTGGAGGACGAGACCCGTAACACGTTCCGGATCCAGCGGCTCAAGGACAAGCTGGGCAACAAGTCGAACGCGTCCAGCGAGGTCGAGTTCGACGAGACGTGGGCGCGCCGGGTCGGGGAGGAGGGGCGCGGGGTGCGCACCATCATCGAGATGGTGGCGGCGACCCGGCTCGACTGCGTGGTCGGCTCGGCGGCGCTGATGCGGCAGGGCGTGGCGCAGGCGATCCACCACGCGGCGTACCGCAGCGCGTTCGGCGGGGTGCTGATCGAGAAGCCGCTGATGAAGAACGTGCTGGCGGATCTGGCCCTGGAGTCGGAGGCGGCGACCACGCTGGCGCTGCGGCTCGCGGCGGCCAACGACTCCGGCAGCGAGGAGGAGCGGGCGCTGCTGCGGCTCGCGGTGCCGGCCGCCAAGTACTGGGTGACCAAGCGCTGTACGCCGGTCGTCGCCGAGGCCCTCGAATGTCTGGGCGGCAACGGGTACGTGGAGGAGTCCGGGCTGCCCCGGCTGTTGCGCGAGTCACCGCTGAACTCGATCTGGGAGGGCTCGGGCAACGTCCAGGCGCTGGACGTACTGCGGGCGCTGCAACGCGAGCCGCACGCCCTGGACGCTTTCCTCCAGGAGGTCGGCCGCGCGCGAGGCGCGGACCACCGCCTGGACGGGGCGATCAAGAACCTGCTGACGGAGCTGGCCGACCTGGACGGCATCGAGGCCCGGGCGCGCCGGCTGGTGGAGCGGATGGCGCTGGTGCTCCAGGGGGCGCTGCTGGTGCGCTGGGCGCCGTCGGAGGTCGCGGACGCGTTCTGCGCGTCCCGGCTCGGCGGCGACTGGGGCACGGCCTTCGGGACGCTGCCGCACACGCTCGACCTGGGCACGGTCGTGGAGCGAGCGCGGGCTCAGGTCTGAGCCGGGCGGTTGCGGCCTGTACGTCCGGACGGTCGTGGCCTGTACGTCCGGACGGTCGTGGCCTGTACGTCCGGACGGTCGTGGCCTGTACGTCCGGACGGTCGTGGCCTGTACGTCCGGACAGTTCTGGTCGGTGCGTCCGAGTCGGCTACGGCCGTCCGTGGGGCGGTCGTACGCTGGACCGGAACGTCCGTCGGGGGTGGTGCTGCGCCGACACGGCACCACCCCCGCACTCTCATGCGCCCTTACGGGCCATGACGACCGGACGTCCGGTGTTCCACCACCTTCGTACACACACACGGCCGTTCGCGAGAGTTGCAAAGGGTTGCAACCCATGTGCGGCATATCGCCGCGCGCGAACGCCCGGGCGGGCACGATGAATTCATGGCACCCGCGTTCAACTCCCCCTCGGATCGCCGGTGCCGGCAGGAGGCCCCATGCAGGACACCACCCCCCTCGACCCGGCCCGGCTGGCCGCGATGGACGTGCGGGAAGCCACCCGGCTGCTGAAGGGCATGCGGGCGGCCGCACTCGCCGGCCGGCCCTCCAAGGTCACCCCGCGCGCGGAGATCGACGCGTCCTGGCGCCGGGTGCTCGACCACGGGGTGGACCCGGACGGCGACAACCACGTGGGGCTGCTGCCGCTGGAGGAGGTGGAGCGGCGCCGCCGGTCCTCTCCCCTCAAGGAGGTGCTGCCGGTGCTGCGGGAGGCGCTGGTGTCGGTCGCGGACGCCGCGCAGCACATCATGGTCGTCTCCGACGCCGACGGAAAGCTGCTGTGGCGCGAGGGCCACGCCTCCGTCCTCAGGAACGCCGACGCACTGGGGTTCGAGGTCGGGGCCGACTGGAGCGAGGGCGTGGTGGGGACCAACGGGGTGGGCACCCCGCTGATCACCGGCCGCCCGATGCAGGTGTACTCGGCCGAGCACTTCGTCTCCGCCCACCACACCTGGACGTGTGCGGGCGCGCCGGTCGTCGACCCGCGCGACGGGCGGCTGCTCGGCGTGGTGGACGTGAGCGGCCCGCTGTCGACGATGCACCCGGCGACTCTCGCGTTCGTCATCTCCGTCGCGCGCCTCGCCGAGGCCGAGCTGCGCACCCGCCATCTCGCCGCCGTGGAACGGCTGCGGACGGTGGCGGCTCCCGTGCTGTGCCGGGTCGGCGGCCGGGCGCTCGCCGTCGACACCAACGGCTGGACGGCCGCGGTGACGGGGATGCCGCCGGTGGACCGGCTGCCGCTGCCGAAGTCGTTCCGGGCGGGCCGCGTCTGGCTGCCCTCGCTCGGCATGTGCGCGGTCGAGCCGCTGCCGGGCGGCTGGCTGGTGCAGGCGGTGGACGACGACGTACGGCGGGCGGACGCGCCACCGCGGCGGGTGGTGCTGGATCTGAGCCGCCCGCGCCGCTCGTCGGTGACGGTCTCGGGGGACGCGGGCAGCTGGGCGCAGGAGCTGAGCCCACGCCATGCCGAGCTCCTCTACTTACTGGCCCTGCACCGCGCCGGGCGCACGGCCGCGCAGCTGGCCCACGACATCTTCGAGGACCCTACGCGTACGGTGACCGTACGGGCGGAGATGTCCCGGTTGCGGCGCCATCTCGCCGAGGTGCTCGCCCACCGGCCGTACCGGTTCGCGGAGGACGTGGAGGTGGCGGTGATCCAGCCTGCCCACCCGGCGGACCTGCTCCCCCACTCGACGGCCCCGGCGGTCCTCGGCGCCCGCCACCACCCGCACTGAGCGGGGGCTTCCGGCCCCGGCTTGGGGTCGGGGCGGCGACCGTGATTCTCTGAACGGCATGAACATCGACGTCACCACGTGGTCGCTGGAACAGACCTCTCCGGGCGACCTCCGCCCCGCGGCCGAGCCCGCCGGGGACGTCCGGATCGTCCGGGCGGCGGCGCCCTCGCCCGAGTTCAGCCGCTTCCTCTACACGGCGGTGGGCGGCGACATCCGCTGGATCGACCGTCTGTCGTGGTCGTACGCACAGTGGCAGGAGTTCCTGGCCAAGCCGGGCGTGGAGACGTGGGTGGCGTACGAGAACGGCACCCCGGCCGGTTACGTCGAGCTCGACGCGCAGGACGAGGGCGCGGTGGAAATCGTCTACTTCGGCCTGATCCCCGCGTTCCGGGGCCGCCGCATCGGCGGCCACCTCCTGTCGTACGGCATCGCCCGCGCCTGGGACCTGGCGGAGCGGTGGCCGGACCGCGCTCCGACCAAGCGGGTGTGGCTGCACACGTGCTCGCTGGACGGGGAGCACGCAATGGACAACTACGTGCGGCGGGGGTTCCGGCTGTTCGACACGAAGGTGGAGGAGCAGGCGGAGGTGGCGGCGCCGGGGGCTTGGCCGGGGGCGTGAGTTACGGGTTCAGGTGGCCCTGGACGAAGCGGCGCAGGGGCGTGCGGGAGGCTACGGCGCGGCGGTCGAAGGCCACCGCCAGTGCGCCGAGCGCCACACAGACGCTCACCATGGCCCCCCAGACCTCCACCACGATGGCGGTCCCCCACCAGTCGTGCGCCGCCACCGTGGCGTACACGCCGACCGCGACCGCCAGCACCACCACTCCGGTGGCGAATGCGACATCGCTGATCTCCGAATGCGCGAAGAGCATCGCCCAGCCGCCGACGATCCCGAACATCACCACCCAGCCCAGCCACTCGGGCCCCCAGGGGTGCCAGCCGACGGCCACCTCCGCCGCACGCTCCGCCGCAACGCCGGAGACGGTGACGCCGATCGCGACCAGAATCCGGACCGGCCAAACGCTGATCCGGTGGTAGTCCCGGACCGGCTCGTTGACCCGTTCCCAGGCGTCTGTGGTGATCGCGCTCTGTCTGCAGAGCACGGCTGCGACCGAGGCACGCAGGCGGTCCGGGAGCAGGGCGAGCATGTGCAGCTGAAGTGCGGAAAGCCCGGCCAGCCGCAGGAACCGCTCCCCCCGCGCGGCTGGGCTGCCGGACTCCAGGGCCGACGCCATCTCGGCCGAAGAGATGGCGGCGCCGGCCCGGCGTCCCAGCTCGCCCGCCAGCGCATCATCGGTCACCGAGGCGGCGAGACCGGCACGCGCTTCCCCTCCCACCAGGGCCAGCGCGGCGAGGATGCGCGGATCGGCCCGTACGCCCTCCGGCGGGGACTCCACCGCAGCCCAGATCGCCGCCGCGATCAGGCTCACGCGCTTTACGAGAGGGTCCCCCTCTCCCTTGGCGAATGGCTGCCACACCCAGAGGAAGTCCCCGTCGAAGGACCTCTGCGGGAGCTCCCGCAGCGCACTCTCGATCTCCAGGTCCCGCAGCAGGTCCGCGAGGAAGAACGCCCGGTCCGCCGCCCACAACCACCCGTAACCGGTCTCGTCCGTAGGGAGCGTGGCCAACGCGACGGCCGCACGTGGGGTCCGTATCTCCCACAGCAGCCGTACCACGGCCCCTTCCCCCCACCGCACAGCCTCCCTCAGTGCCGGCACCGCCAGGTCGCCCATCCGCACGAGGGCCGGTCCGGCCCCTGGAACCGTGGGCAGCAGTTCCGCGAGCCGCTCGGCCGCCCTCGGCAGATTGGTGGCGGCGAGCGCGGCCAGCGCCGCCTCCTGGCGCACGGAGCGCCGCCCATCGGCGGCGAACGTCGACAGCATGCGGAACACCGCCGCCCCTCGCGGTCGCCGATCCGCCGCCACCAGGCCGAACGCGGCGATCACCGCCTGGAGGTCCGCACCGGTCTCCCGCCCCAGCCGTTCCCGGAACCTCCCCACGATCTCGTCGGCGAGGCCCTCGTCCACCACCCGCGCATCCGCCAAGCACTGAAACGCCAGCACCTCATCCAGCGCCAGCACCGCCCGCACCACCTCCGTACAGTCCCGCGTCTCCGCCCCGCACCACAGCCGAACCGTCTCCCGCCAGGCGGCGGGGTCGCGGCGGTAGCGGTCGAGCAGGCCCGACGGGTCGGCCGCGAGACGCGTCGCGGCCAGGTACTCCTGGAGCGTGAGGTGGGCGAACTGGTAGCGCTCGCCGCTGTCCACCGCAAGCAGCAGCCCGCTGCGCTCGACGATCTCCTCCAGTACCTCCTGCGCCTGATCCGCCGGACGCCCCTGTTCCTCCAGGGCGGCCCGTACGCACGACAGGACCTCCCGCTCCGGCAGGGCCAGGCGGTCGTGGACGTTCGAGGGGACGTCCTGCGCCGCGAGGGCGAGGGCCTGAAGGACCGCCTTCTTCGCCGGGGGCGGGAAGCGGGCGTCGCGCTGTCGGTCGCCGAGCAGGCTGCCCGTGACCTGCTTGTAGAAGTCGGCGCGGGTATGCGGAAGCACCTGGTCCGTGCCCGCGTACACATTGCAGTACAGGTACGCGATCATCGTCAGGAGCAGCGGATTGCGGGCAAGCGGCATCAGCTGCGGGGTGTCGCGCAGGGCGCCGAGCAGCTGCTCCACCGTGTCGGGCGCCAGGCGTTCCGGCCAGGGCCAGCCGTGCAGGAAGCGGCGGACGAGGCGTTCGTCGAACTCCTGGACCCGCAGGGTGCGGTCGGCGTCCTCGTTGAACTCGCCCCGGTAGACCGCGATCCTGCAGGTCACCACCGTCCGGCACTTCGCCTGGGTGCGCATGAACTGGCCGATCGCGTCCGCGACCTCTTTGCGCTGGGCCGTCGGGACCTCGTCCAGGCCGTCGAAGTACACGGCGAGGCGGCCCTCAGCGAGCGCCCGGTCGGTCCACTTCCCCGCGCCCGGGAAGTCATGGTCCGCGAAGTGTTTCACGATGTGGTCACGGAGATCCCCCTTCTCCAGGTTCACCTCGTGCAGCTTCAGCAGGACCGGTACGTCGACGAGCTCACCCGGTTCCGCCTTGGGCGGGCGGCGGCGTCCGTACCAGGTGCGGCGCGGCGGGCCGTCCGGGCGGTAGCGCTCGCGGCACCAGGCGAGGACGGTGTGGCGCAGGAGCATCGTCTTGCCCGCGCCGGGTACGCCGAGGACCACGGCCCGGCGGGCCTCGTGGAGCGACGCCGCCGCCTCGCTCTGCTGCGCGCCCGCGCCGAAGCCGGACGCGGTACGCAGCGGCACGTACACCTGCGACATGTCCATGGCCTGCGGATCCTCGAACCGGAAGGAGACGGAGAAGCGCTCGTGGCGCTCGTGGACACGGACGATATAGCGGCGCAGTGCCGTGCGGGCGAGCAGCGCGCTGCCCGCGAGCCGGTCGTAGAGCAGGGCCGCGACCTTGTCCACGAGCGACTTGAACCAGTCCTTCATTTTGAGGACCAGGACCCCCGCGGCGAAGGCCCCCGCGGCCAGGCCCCATGACTGCAGCTGACTCCACACGCGCGTGCCCCCTTCGCCCCCCGGCGCCTCCCGGCACAAGGCAGGATAGGAGCGGCGCCGGTCCCGCGTCCGGCGGACGCCCGAGGTGACCCACAACACACCGTCTCATGATGCGGGACATTGTTGTCCACATTTTGGATAGTGGTGGACTGGCCCGAGATGCGCGTGACACGCTTCCGTCATGTCCGGAACTGGAATTGCCTTGGTGAGTCGACGACACGTCGACCTGGGCCGTATGTCCAGCGCCATCTGTCCGGCCCGCTGAGAGACCCCAGCACCGCCGCCCCAGCTTCTTCACCGTACTTGCGCACCGCCGCACCGTCAGCGCGAGTGTGCAGGTCAGAGCCGCCCTCCTGCAGTCCCGAAGGACGTATCTCCATGGCCGCCACCCCAGACAAGCCCGCCTCCACCGCACCCCGCCGCAAGCCGGGGCGCCACCGTGGTGAAGGTCAGTGGGCCGTCGGTCACTTCACGCCGCTCAACGGGAACGAGCAGTTCAAGAAGGACGACGACGGTCTCAATGTGCGGACACGTATTGAGACGATTTACTCCAAGCGCGGATTCGACTCCATCGACCCCAACGACCTGCGCGGACGCATGCGCTGGTGGGGTCTGTACACCCAGCGCAAGCCCGGGATCGACGGCGGCAAGACCGCGATCCTGGAGCCGGAGGAGCTCGACGACTCGTACTTCATGCTGCGCGTACGGATCGACGGCGGGCGGCTGACCACCGAGCAGTTGCGGGTGATCGGTGAGATCTCGCAGGAGTTCGCGCGCGGGACGGCCGACCTCACCGACCGGCAGAACATCCAGTACCACTGGATCCGCATCGAGGACGTGCCGGAGATCTGGCGGCGGCTCGAAGCCGTGGGCCTGTCGACCACCGAGGCGTGCGGCGACACCCCGCGGGTCATCCTCGGCTCGCCGGTCGCCGGCATCGCCGAGAACGAGATCATCGACGGCTCGTCCGCGATCGACGAGATCCAGCGCCGGTTCATCGGCAACCCCGAATTCTCCAACCTGCCGCGCAAGTTCAAGTCCGCGATCTCCGGCTCGCCGCTGCTCGACGTGGCGCATGAGATCAACGACATCGCGTTCGTCGGCGTCGAACACCCCGAGCACGGCCCCGGCTTCGACCTGTGGGTCGGCGGCGGGCTCTCCACCAACCCCAAGCTGGGGGTGCGCCTGGGCGCCTGGGTGCCGCTGGAGGAGGTGCCGGACGTGTTCGGCGGTGTCATCGCCATCTTCCGCGACTACGGCTACCGGCGACTGCGCACCCGCGCCCGGCTGAAGTTCCTGGTGGCCGACTGGGGCCCGGAGAAGTTCCGCCAGGTCCTGGAGGACGAGTACCTGAAGCGCGAGCTGACCGACGGACCGGCGCCCCAGCAGCCGCCCGCCGTCTGGCGCGACCACCTCGGCGTCCACAAGCAGCGGGACGGCCGCTTCTACGTCGGCTTCGCGCCCCGCGTCGGCCGCGTCGACGGCACCGTCCTCACCAAGATCGCGGAGCTCGCCGAGGCGCACGGCTCCGGCCGGCTGCGCACCACCGCCGAGCAGAAGATGATCGTGCTCGATGTGGCGGAGGAGCAGGTCGAGTCGCTGGTGGCGGGGTTGGAGGCACTGGACCTGAAGGTCGCGCCGTCCCCCTTCCGCCGCGGCACGATGGCCTGCACCGGCATCGAGTACTGCAAGCTCGCGATCGTCGAGACGAAGGCGCGCGGCGCCGCGCTCATCGACGAACTGGAGCGCCGCATCCCGGACTTCGACGAGCCGCTCACCATCAACATCAACGGCTGCCCGAACGCCTGCGCCCGTATCCAGGTCGCGGACATCGGTCTCAAGGGGCAGCTGGTCCTGAACGACGAGGGCGAGCAGGTCGAGGGCTACCAGGTGCACCTGGGCGGCGCGCTCGGCCTGGAGGCGGGCTTCGGCCGCAAGGTCCGCGGTCTGAAGGTCACTTCGGCCGAGCTGCCCGACTACGTGGAGCGGGTCCTCAAGCGCTTCGAGGCCGAGCGCGAGACCGGCGAGCGGTTCGCCTCCTGGACCGCGCGCGCCGACGAGGAGGCCCTGTCGTGAGCGAGCGAGCGGCGCCCTTCTACTGCCCGTACTGCGGGGACGAGGACCTCCGTCCGTCCGAGGAGGGCCACACGGCCTGGGAATGCGCGAGCTGCAACCGCGCGTTCCGGCTCTCGTTCCTCGGACTGCTGGCCCGTGGGCCGCGGACCGGACACCTGCGGGAGGAGACCTCATGACGACCCTTCAGGCGCACTCGGCCGACGAGCTCAGGGCACTGGCCGAGGCGGCCGGGCGCGAACTCGAAGAGGCCGAGCCCCTCGACATACTCCGCTGGGCGGCCGACACCTTCGGCAAGCGGTTCTGCGTGACCTCCTCGATGGAGGACGCGGTGGTCGCCCATCTCGCCTCGCGCGCGCTGCCCGGCGTGGACGTGGTGTTCCTCGACACCGGCTACCACTTCCCGGAGACCATCGGCACCCGGGACGCGGTGGCCGCCGTGCTGGACGTCAACCTCATCACGCTGACACCGCGTCAGACCGTGGCCCAGCAGGACGCCCAGTACGGCCCGAAGCTGCACGACCGCGACCCGGACCTGTGCTGCGCGCTGCGCAAGGTCAAGCCGCTCCAGGAGGGCCTGACCGCGTACTCCGCGTGGGCGACCGGCCTGCGCCGCGACGAGTCCCCGACCCGGGCGAACACCCCGGTGGTCGGCTGGGACGAGAAGCGGCAGAAGGTCAAGGTCTCCCCGATCGCCCGCTGGACGCAGGACGACGTGGACGCGTACGTCGCGGAGCACGGCGTGATCACCAACCTGCTGCTCATGGACGGCTATCCGTCCATCGGCTGCGCGCCCTGCACCCGCCGCGTGGCGGAGGGCGAGGACGCGCGGGCCGGCCGCTGGGCCGGGCGCGACAAGACCGAGTGCGGGCTGCACGGCTGATGACCAACACCCAGGAGAACCAAGTGAGCGGGGCCACCACCGGAGCCACCATCTGGCTCACCGGGCTGCCCAGCGCGGGCAAGACCACCATCGCGTACGAGCTGGCGGACCGGCTGCGCGGGGAGGGCCACCGGGCCGAGGTGCTCGACGGCGACGAGATCCGCGAGTTCCTCTCGGCCGGGCTCGGCTTCAGCCGCGAGGACCGGCACACCAATGTGCAGCGGATCGGCTTCGTCGCCGAACTGCTCGCCTCCAACGGCGTCAAGGCGCTGGTGCCGGTGATCGCCCCGTACGCAGACAGCCGTGACGCGGTCCGGGGGCGCCACCGGTCCGAGGGCACCGCCTATCTGGAGGTACACGTCGCCACTCCCGTGGAGGTCTGCTCCGAACGCGATGTGAAGGGCCTGTACGCCAAGCAGGCGGCCGGCGAGATCAGCGGGCTCACCGGGGTCGACGACCCCTACGAGGCCCCCGAATCGCCCGACCTGCGGATCGAGTCGCACCAGCAGACCGTGCGGGAGTCCGCGTCCGCCCTCCACGCACTGCTCACCGAGAGGGGTCTCGCATGACGACGACCGCTGCCGCCCTGACCGAGGGCACCGACAGCCCGTACGCGCTGACCCACCTCGACGCCCTGGAGTCCGAGGCGGTGCACATCTTCCGCGAGGTGGCGGGCGAGTTCGAGCGGCCGGTGATCCTCTTCTCCGGCGGCAAGGACTCGATCGTCATGCTGCACCTGGCGCTGAAGGCGTTCGCCCCCGCGGCGGTCCCCTTCACGCTGCTGCACGTCGACACCGGGCACAACTTCCCCGAGGTGCTCGAGTACCGGGACCGCGCGGTCTCCGAGCACGGGCTGCGGCTGCACGTCGCCTCCGTGCAGGAGTACATCGACCGCGGCGTCCTCAAGGAGCGCCCGGACGGCACCCGCAACCCGCTGCAGACCGTGCCGCTGACCGAGGCCATCCGGCAACACCGCTTCGACGCCGTGTTCGGCGGCGGACGGCGCGACGAGGAGAAGGCCCGGGCCAAGGAGCGGGTGTTCTCGCTGCGCGACGAGTTCTCGCAGTGGAACCCGCGCCGCCAGCGCCCCGAGCTGTGGCAGCTCTACAACGGCCGGCACGCGCCGGGCGAGCACGTCCGGGTCTTCCCGCTCTCCAACTGGACCGAGCTGGACGTGTGGCAGTACATCGCCCGCGAGGAGATCGAGCTGCCGCAGATCTACTTCGCGCACGAGCGCGAGGTGTTCCGGCGGGCCGGTATGTGGCTGACCGCGGGCGACTGGGGCGGCCCCAAGCAGGACGAGAGCGTCGAGACCCGGCTGATCCGCTACCGCACGGTCGGCGACATGTCCTGCACCGGCGCCGTCGACTCCGACGCGACGACGCTGGACGCCGTGATCGCCGAGATCGCCGCCTCCCGGCTCACCGAGCGGGGCGCGACGCGCGCCGACGACAAGATGTCCGAGGCCGCGATGGAAGACCGCAAGCGCGAGGGGTACTTCTAAATGTCCACCACCATCGAGCAGTTCGCGGAGATCGCCGGTGGCAGTTCAGCCACCACCCTGCTGCGCTTCGCGACCGCCGGGTCCGTCGACGACGGCAAGTCCACCCTGGTGGGCCGCCTCCTCCACGACTCCAAGTCGGTCCTCACCGACCAGCTGGAGGCCGTCGAGGCCGCCTCCGCCAAGCGCGGCCAGGACGCCCCGGACCTGGCGCTGCTCACCGACGGCCTGCGGGCCGAGCGCGAGCAGGGCATCACCATCGACGTCGCCTACCGCTACTTCGCCACCCCGCGGCGCCGGTTCATCCTGGCCGACACCCCCGGGCACGTGCAGTACACCCGGAACATGGTGACCGGCGCCTCCACCGCCGACCTCGCCCTGGTCCTGGTCGACGCCCGCAACGGCGTGGTCGAGCAGACCCGCCGGCACGCCGCGGTCGCCGCCCTGCTGCGGGTGCCGCACGTGGTGCTCGCGGTCAACAAGATGGACCTGGTCGGATACGAGGAGAAGGTCTTCGCGGCGATCGCCGAGGAGTTCACCACGTACGCCGGCGAACTGGGCGTGCCGGAGATCACCGCGATCCCGATCTCGGCGCTGGCCGGCGACAACGTGGTGGAGCCGTCCGCCCACATGGACTGGTACGGCGGTCCGACCGTCCTGGAGCACCTGGAGACGGTCCCGGTCAGCCACGACCTCACCGGCTGCCACGCCCGGCTGCCCGTGCAGTACGTGATCCGCCCGCAGACCGCCGAGCACCCCGACTACCGGGGCTACGCGGGCCAGATCGCCGCGGGCACCTTCCGCGTCGGCGAGAGCGTGACCGTACTGCCCTCGGGCCGCACCTCGAAGATCTCCGGGATCGACCTGCTCGGCGAGTCGGTGAACGTGGCCTGGACCCCGCAGTCCGTGACGCTGCTCCTCGACGACGACGTCGACATCTCGCGCGGCGATCTGATCGTGCCGAGCGGGGACGCGCCCGCGACCACGCAGGACGTGGAGGCGACGGTCTGCCATGTGGCCGACCAGCCGCTCTCCGTGGGCCACCGTGTGCTGCTCAAGCACGGCACCCGTACGGTCAAGGCGATCGTCAAGGACATCCCGTCCCGGCTGACCCTCGACGACCTGTCGCTGCACCCGCACCCGGGGCAGCTGGTCGCCAACGACATCGGCCGCGTCAAGATCCGTACCGCCGAGCCGCTGCCGCTCGACTCGTACGCCGACTCCCGCCGCACCGGTGCCTTCATCCTGATCGACCCGGCCGACGGCACCACGCTCACCGCGGGCATGGTCGGCGAGTCGTTCGCGTCGCCCGAGCCGGTCAAGGCCGACGTCGACTACGACGGGTGGGACTTCTGACCGTGACCATCCACGACTTCTACTCCACGTTCGCGAAGGAGGGCGGCCGCGTCGGCAGCGGCGCCCTCGGCAGCGGGCAGGGCGGAGTGGGCCGATGTGCGCGATGACGTACGCGCACCGCTCGCGCGCCCCGCGGCTCGACCCGCACGACCCGCTCCATCCGCACAGACGAAGACCTGCCGACTTCCCGGCCATCTTCCCCGTCCCCAGGGGGAGTTGACCGCCGGGCCAACGAGAGGAACCCCTCCCGTGCCTGCCAACCGCACCGCCCTCCGCCGCGGCCTCGCCGTCGCCGCGTCCCTCCCGCTGCTCGTCCTGGCCGCCTGCAGCTACGGGTCGGAGAAGGACAAGTCCGACGACAGCCAGAAGGCCGGCGTCGCCTCCGACGCCAAGAAGCTGTCGGCGGACAGCGTGAAGATCGGCTACTTCCCGAACCTCACCCACGCCACCGCGCTGGTCGGCGTTCAGGAGGGCCTGTTCCAGAAGGAACTGGGCGGCACCGAGGTGAAGACCTCCACCTTCAACGCGGGCCCCTCCGAGATCGAGGCGCTCAACGCCGGGTCGATCGACATCGGCTGGATCGGCCCCTCCCCCTCGATCAACGGCTACACCAAGTCCAAGGGCCAGAACCTGCGCATCATCGGCGGCTCCGCGTCGGGCGGCGTGAAGCTGGTGGTCAACCCGGACAAGATCAGGTCCCTGGACGACGTCAAGGGCAAGAAGATCGCCACCCCGCAGCTAGGCAACACCCAGGACGTGGCCTTCCTCAACTGGATCGCCGAGAAGGGCTGGAAGGTCGACGCCCAGAGCGGCAAGGGCGACGTCTCCGTGGTCCGTACGGACAACAAGATCACCCCGGACGCCTACAAGTCCGGCTCCGTCGACGGCGCCTGGGTGCCGGAGCCGACCGCGTCCAAGCTGGTCGCGCAGGGCGCGAAGGTCCTCCTCGACGAGGCCGACCTGTGGGCCGACAAGGAGTTCGTGATCACGAACATCATCGTGTCGCAGAAGTTCCTCAAGGCGCACCCCGACGTCGTCGAGGCGGTGCTGCGCGGCTCGGTGAAGACCAACGACTGGATCAAGGCCAACCCGGACAAGGCCAAGGCGTCCGCGAACGCCGCGCTGAAGTCGCTCAGCGGCAAGGCGCTGCCCGCGAACGTCCTGGACCCGGCGTGGCAGTCGATCAAGACCACCGACGACCCGCTGGCCGCCACCCTCGGCATCGAGGCCGACCACGCGGTCAAGGCCGGTCTGCTGAAGAAGCCCGACCTGGACGGCATCTACGACCTGGCTCCGCTCAACAAGGTCCTCAAGGCCCTGGGCAGGCCCGCGGTCGCCGACGCCGGCTACGGCGTCAAGTAACCCCGTACCCGTACCAGTTCCCAGGAGGTGACGACCATGGCCCTTGCAGTCGCCGAGGCCGCGGACCGTACGACGGTGGAGTACGCCGCCCGGATCGGGCACGTGTCGAAGTCGTTCGCGGGTCCCGCCGGCCCCCAGCTCGTGCTCGACGACATCACCCTCGATGTCGCGCCGGGCGAGTTCGTCACCCTCCTGGGAGCCTCCGGGTGCGGCAAGTCGACGCTCCTGAACCTGGTGGCAGGGCTCGACAAGCCGACCGCCGGGACCATCGAGACGCCCGGCGGGCGGCCCGCGCTGATGTTCCAGGAGCACGCGCTGTTCCCGTGGCTGACCGCGGGCAAGAACATCGAGCTCGCGCTGCGGCTGCGCGGCGTGCCCAAGGCCGAGCGCCGCGAACGCGCCGAGGAACTGCTCGAACTGGTGCGGCTGACCGGCGCGTACGGCAAGCGGGTGCACGAGCTGTCCGGCGGTATGCGCCAGCGCGTGGCGATGGCCCGCGCGATCGCGCAGGACAGCCAACTGCTGCTGATGGACGAGCCGTTCGCGGCGCTCGACGCCATCACCCGGGACGTCCTGCACGACGAGCTGACCCGCATCTGGCGCGAGACGAACCTGTCCGTCCTGTTCGTCACGCACAACGTGCGTGAGGCCGTCCGGCTCGCCCAGCGCGTGGTGCTGCTTTCGTCCCGGCCGGGCCGGGTGGCGCACCAGTGGACCGTGGACATCCCGCAGCCGCGCCGCATCGAGGACTCCGCCGTCGCGGAGCTCTCCGTAGAGATCACCGAACAACTGCGTGGGGAGATCCGCCGCCATGGCCAGCACTGAGACGTCGGCGGCCGGCGAGGCCGCCAAGACCGTCAAGGCCGACAAGGACACCCACGACCTGGCCGGTCTGGAGGCGGGCCTCGACGCGCTTGAGACGGTGCAGAGCGGGCGCACCCCGTTCCGCGAGACCCTGGTCCAGAAGATCCTGCCGCCCCTGTCGGCGATCGCGCTGGTCCTGGTGGTCTGGCAGGGCCTGGTGTGGGCGAAGGCCGCCGACGACACCAAGCTGCCCTCGCCGTCCTCGGTCTGGTCGGGCCTCAAGGAGCTCTGGCTCCAGGGCACCCTGCTCGACATCGTCTGGACCAGCGTCTCGCGCGGGCTGCTCGGCTTCCTGCTCGCGCTGGCGATCGGGACGCCGCTGGGGCTGATCGTGGCCCGGGTGAAGTTCATCCGCGCCGCCATCGGGCCGATCCTGTCCGGCCTCCAGTCGCTGCCGTCGGTGGCGTGGGTGCCCCCGGCGGTGATCTGGCTCGGCCTGAACAACTCGATGATGTACGCGGTGATCCTGCTGGGCGCGGTGCCCTCGATCGCCAACGGCCTCGTCTCCGGCGTCGACCAGGTCCCGCCGCTGTTCCTGCGCGCGGGCCGCACCCTGGGCGCCACCGGCCTGCGCGGCACCTGGCACATCGTGATGCCCGCCGCGCTGCCCGGCTATCTGGCGGGTCTGAAGCAGGGCTGGGCGTTCTCCTGGCGCTCGCTGATGGCCGCCGAGATCATCGCGTCCTCCCCCGATCTGGGCCTGGGGCTCGGCCAGTTGCTGGAGAACGGCCGCAACAACTCCGACATGCCGGGCGTCTTCCTCGCCATCTTCCTGATCCTGATCGTCGGCATCGCGATCGACCTGCTCATCTTCAGCCCGCTGGAGCGCTATGTGCTGCGCAGCCGCGGTCTGTTGGTGAAGAGCTGAGCCACGATGTACGGACCGGTCCTCCTCGTCATCGCCCACGGCAGCCGCGATCCGCGGCACGCGGCGACCGTGCACGCCCTGGTGCGGCGCGTGCGGTGGCTGCGGCCGGGGCTGCGCGTGGAGACCGGCTTCCTGGACTTCAACGCCCCGGCCGTGCCGCAGGTCCTTGAGCGCCTGGCCTTCGAAGGCGTACGCGAAGTGGTGGCGCTGCCGCTGCTGCTGACCCGGGCCTTCCACGCCAAGGCCGACATCCCGGCGGTGCTCGCCCAGGCGCCGCCGCAGCTGGACATCCACATCGCGGACGTCCTCGGCCCGTCGCCGCTGCTGCTCTCGACGGTGGAGCGACGGCTCCAGGAGGCCCTGTACGAGGCGGGGCTCGCCCCCGCCGACAAGCGCTCGACCGGGGTCGTCCTGGCCTCGGCGGGCTCCACGGACCCGGAGGCGATCGCAGTGATCGCAGATGTAGCGCGGGAGCTGCGGCACACCGGTTGGTGCGCCGTGCGACCTGCGTTCGCCTCCGCTGCTCTGCCCCGCACCGAGGACGCGGTACGGGAGTTGCGGGAATCCGGTGTGCGGCGCGTCGCCGTAGCCCCGTACGTCATCGCCCCCGGCTTCCTGCCCGACCGGATCGCCCGGGGCGCGCACGACGCGAACGTGCTGGCCGATGTACTGGGCGCGGCCCCGGAGCTGGCCCGGCTGCTGCTTGTACGGTACGAGGAGGCGGCGCGGGCACGGGCGGCCGGCCCGGCCGCGCTCACCGCCTGAGCAGGTCCTCGGCGAGCGAGGTGCGGGCGTACTGGACGCTTCGGCCCCGCCGGGACCGGTACAGCAGCCCCGCGTCGTAGAGCACCGACAGGTGCTGGCTCACCGCGCCCGGGGTGATCTCCAGACGCCGGGCGAGCTCGGTGGTGGTGGCGGGTTCCGCGAGCAGGGTCAGCAGACGGGCGCGGGCCGGGCCGAGGAGGCGGACCAGCGCGCGGTCGTTGACCGGCGGCGGCATCTCGCTGAGCGTTCCCCTGCCGTGCGCCGGGTAGTTGAGGACCGGCGGCAGGCCCGGGTCGACGGTGGAGATGGCTCCGCGCGCGAACGTCGTCGGCATCAGGACCATGCCCCGGCCCGCGACCCGGATGTCGGCCGCGGGCCAGGTGTCCGGCACCGGGTGCTTGAGCCGCACCCGGTCGCCGTGCCAGGTGAGCCGTTTGTCCAGGGCGGGGAAGAGCACGGCCGCGCCCTGCTCGGCCAGCACCCGTGACTGCCGGGCGAGATCGGCCTCCAGGACCGCGCGGGCCCTCGGCCACCAGTCGGGGGCGAGACATTCATGCCAGTAGCGGTCGAGCGCGGCGGCGATGCGCTCCAGGAAGGCGGCCGGATCGGCGAGTCCGTCGCGGAGCAGCGGCGGCAGCTCCGCGCCGCCGAAGGTGCGCAGCACATCCGGCCCGATCAGCTCCAGCGGCGTGGCCCGCAGGCGCGCCAGCTGCTCGGCGAACGTGGACCGCACCTTCTGCGGCCTGGGCGTCAGGAAGTCCGGGATGAAGCCGTGCGGGGCGACGAGTGCGGCGAGCAGCTCGGTGTCCTGACGCTCGTAGAGCGGCCGCAACCGGCGCAGCCAGGGCCGCTGATGGGGAAAGCGCGACGGGTCCCACCAGCCCCACAGCGAGAACACCGCCTCCTGGAACGGCGAGTACGCGAACGACGTACTCGCGAGGTCGCCGACGCCGAACCTGAACTCGATCACACCCGGCCCCCGCCGTCCCCCGTGGCCCCACGCTATAGCCGGACACTAAATCATTGCCCCTGGCGTGTACACACCGGGTTGAGTGACCGCATGACCGCCACCGTGCAGACCCCCACCCCACCCGCCACCAGAGCCGGCCTCCTCCCCGTCGACCCGGTGCTGCGCCGCCTCGCCGTGATGACGTCCCTCAACTCCTTCGGCAACGGCCTCTTCTTCCCCGTCAGCGTGCTGTACTTCACCCGCGTCTGCGGCATCGGCGCCACCCACGTCGGGTTCGGGCTCACGGTGGCCGGGCTCTTCGGGGTGGCGGCGGGCATCCCCGCCGGGCGGGCGTCCGACCGCTGGGGCAGCCGCCGGGTGATCGCCGCGCTGTGGCTGGGCTGCGGCGCCACGATGGCCGCGTACTCACTGGTCGACGGCTATGCGGGCTTCCTCGTCGCGGCCATCTGCTTCGCCGCGCTCAACCAGGCGAGCTGGGGCGTGAAGGGCGCGCTCTTCGCGGACGTGCTGCCCGCCGCGACCCGGGTCGAGGCGCGCGGCTATCTGCGGATGATCACCAATGTGACGATGGGCGTGGGCGGCGCGATCGGCGCGGTGGCCCTCCAGGCCGACACCCGCGCCGCCTATCTCACCCTGATCCTGGTCAACGCGGCCACGTACATGGTGCCCGCCGTGCTCATCCGGAGCCTGCCGCTCAACGCCGCCGCCACCGCCGCGCGCGGCGCCGACGGCAAGGCGGACACCCCGGCGGACGGCCGCTGGCGGGCGATGCGGGACCTGCCCTATCTGGCGGTGACGGTCCTCAACGCGGTGACCACCCTCCAGTTCAGCCTGCTCGAAGTGGGCATGCCGCTGTGGATCGTGGAGAACACCGAGGCTCCGCGCTGGTCGGTGGCGCTGGTGATGATCGTCAACTGTGTGCTGGTGGCGCTGCTACAGGTGCGCGCGACCCGGGGTGCCTCCGACGTCCTGGGCGCGGTACGGGCGATGGGTCGCGCGGGGCTGCTGCTGGCGGCGGCGTGTGTGGTCTTCGCGCTGTCCGCCGGGCTCTCCCCGCTGTGGGCGGTGGCGGTCCTGGTCGCCGGCGCGGTGATCCAGGTGCTCGCCGAGGTCCTGTCCTCGGCCGGCGGCTGGACCCTGGGCTACGAGCTCGCCGACTCCCGGGCGCAGGGCGTCTACCAGGGCGTGTACAGCTCGGGCAGCGCGGTCGCGATGATGGCCGGTCCGGCCCTGGTCACGGTCACGGCGGTGGGGCACGGCTTCGCGGGCTGGGCCGTCCTGGCCGGGCTGTTCGCGGTGGCGGGGCTGGCTGTACGACCAGCGGTGCGGTGGGCCCAACGGGACGGGGAGTGGCGGGGCGAACGCTGACCGAGCCCCGCACGACCTCGGGGCGCGGGGCTGCGACACCGCGCGGCTCCGCCGCGTGGGCGCGACTGACGGGGGCCGAGCCCCGTACTACCTGGGGCGCGGGGAACTGCGCGCCCAGCCACGCACGGTCCGCAGACAAACGACCACTCCGCCTACACCGCAGGTGTCCTGGCCGTCACGGTCGCCGCCGGACCGGTCCCCGCCGCCGTGACGGCGGCGATCGTGAAGGTGTACGAGGTCCCGGGCTTCAGAGAGCCCACCACCCGGAACATCCCCTTCCCCGACGGCCGGGTCACCAGCACGTCCCGCCCGCCGACCGGCACCACCCGGCCGTCGGAAACGGTGATCCGATATCCGATCACCTCGGCATCACCCGTGGCCGTGGGCGGCGTCCAGACGACCGTGGCCGCGTGGGCGGCGGTGCGCAGCTTCGCGCCGGTGGGCGCGGCGGGCAGTACGGACGTCGGCGTCGGCGCGAGCGGCGCCGACGCAAGCGAGGGCGCGCTCTCCCCGTACGCGTTCCGCGCGGTCACGACCACCCGGAACGGCCCCTCCCCCGCCTTGAGTTGCCCGATCCGCACCACGGCGAGGCGCTTGAAGTCCGCAGCGTCGACACTCGCCCGAGCCGCTTCCGAACCGTCGGCGCGCAGGGCGTGCGCCATGAACCCGATGACCGGTGAACCGCCGTCGACGTAGCCGGGGTTGAACGTGACGTACAAGCCGTCGCTCCCCGCCGCGCTCGTCCCGACGCGGGCGGGCGCCTCCGGTACGGAGACCGCTCCCGTCGTACGGGTGAGCACGCTCCGGTACGCGGGCTCGATCCCGGCGTTGGCGATGACCTCCGGGGGGACGTCGGACAGTCCGGCCATGAGGTGGTTCCCGCTGGTCACCAGGCCCTTGTTGGAGCTGTCGGCGGCGCCCTCCTCCCACCAGTTGCCCGCGATCAGCGTCGGGTCGTTGTTGCCGAGCGGGTCGCGGTAGTCGGTGTGGCGGCTGGCGACGTTCGCGTACGCCGCTCCGTAGAGGACGTTGCCCCGCACGGTCTCGTACGTACAGCCGTTGTCGGTGTAGACGCTCTTGCCCAGGCCCCACTGGTCGTGGATGACGTTGCCGGTGACCTTCTCGCCGTCGGCCATCGAGGTGCCGGTCAGGCCCTGGGTGTAGATGCCTCCGCCGTCGTCGAGCAGCTGCATGTAGTCGAAGACCAGGTTGTCGCGCACGGTGTTGTCGTGGCTCGGGTTGGGGGTCGCGGGTGAGCCGATCTTGTCGGGCCAGCCGCCCCAGCCCAGGGAGATCGCGCTGTAGCCGAGGTGGTCGAGCTGGTTGTGGGCAATGGTGGTGTGCTGGGTGTAGCCGTCGAGGATGCCGACGCCGCCGTGGTACTCACGCGGCAGCGCGTAGAGGTGATTGTTCGTCACTTCCACGCCGGAGGAGGGTTGTTGGCCGTCCACGCCTCCGATCTCCAGTCCGTTGCCGGAGATGTCGGTGAAGACGCTGCCGCGCACGGAGGAGTCCGTGGTCCCGGCACCGAGGTCGAGCCCGGCCGCGCCCAGGTGCGCGAAGACGCTGTCGCTGATGCCGATGCGCTGCCCGTACGTGAAGGACACGTTGCCCGGCATCTTCGTCCAGGAGGCGAAGGGGCAGGTGCCGCCGTCGACGAAGCCGCAGAGGCCCTGCGTCGCCCAGCCCTTCGGGCCGGTGATGGTGTAACCGGCCTGGATCTCCGAGAACCCCTCGGGCCCGGACGGCGTCAGCCAGGTGGCGTAGCCGAACTGGAGGCCCTGGAAGGCGATGTCGTGCAGGGGCGCGGCCCTGGTGCCGCGTCCGTCGACGAGCTTCTCGGCGGCGGCCGCCTCCACATCGGCGCGGCTCAGGTCCTCGCCCGTGCGCGGCAGGTAGTACACGGTGTGCGCGGAGCGGTCGAGGTACCACTCGCCGGGCCGGTCGAGGAGTTCATAGGCGTTCTCCACGTACGAGGCCCGACCGCTGTCGGTGAGACGGGCCGGGCCCACCATGCTCACGGTCCGGCCGGGCCGGTCCGGGAACTCCACGCGCTTGTTGGAGTTGTCCCAGCAGGGCTGGACCATGGTGATGGCGGCGCCCCGCGCCGAGGCGACGCGGCAGCGCGGCTCGGTCCACTGGCCGAGGCCGTTGCGTTCGACGTTCCACAGCGACTCGCCGCCGGTGTAGACGAACTCGGCGTCGGAGGGATGACGCCAGCGCGCGAGGGTGTCGGCGGTGGCGGTGTAGCCGGTCGCCGTCACCGTCAGGCCGACCGGGACCTCGCCACGGGCGCGCTGGGCGCGCACCCCGTCCACGTACAGCTGCCGGGTGTCGGTGAGCCCTTGGGGCGCGGGAGCGGACCAGAGCCCGGGGCGCCCGGCCACCGGCCGCCAGCCCTCGACCCTGCGCCCGCCGCTGATCAGTGTCGAACCGGCCCCCGCGCCCTGCCAGACGGTCCGGTGCCCGGCCGGGCCGGAGTCGCGCCCGTCGAGGACGAGCGGCCCGGTCGTCCGGTACGTACCGGACGCGAGGTGCACGGTGATGTCGCCGGAGTAGTGGGCGACGCCGTAGTGCGCGGCCTTCTCGCGCGCCAGGTCGCGGGCGCGGGTCAGGGTGCGCACGGGGCGGCCCGCCGTGCCGTCGGCGGCGTCCCGGCCGGAGGGGGAGACGTAGACGTCGGCGGTGCGCGGCGCCGCACGGGACCCGGCCCCGGCCGACGGCACCAGACCGGGGCCGCTCAGGACCAGGGCGGCGAGCACACCGGTCAGTACGGCTCGTACGGGCGTGCTCCGGAGCGCGGGCATGCTGCCTCCTCTGGGGGCCGGCCGAGAGCGGCGGGGATGCGCCGGGATCAGCCTGATAAGCCCAGGGAAACATAGGAGCACTGAGATGGAACGGTCAACGCATGAGCCGAGTTTTCTCCACGTGAGCACTCAACTCCGGCCAGTCATCGGATCACTTGGGACGACTCAGTCGAAGTGGAGACCGCCGGTCCGGGTCCGCTTCAGCTCGAAGAAGTCGGGGTTCGAGGCGATCACGCGCACGCTGTCGAAGAGGCGGGCCGCCTCCTCGCCGCGCGGGATGGATCTGAGCACCGGGCCGAAGTAGACGGTCCCGTCGAGGTGCATCGTCGGCGTGCCGACATAGGCGTCCGCCTCCGGGTCCTTGCCCGCGTCGTGGCTGCGCCGCACCGCCTCGTCGTACGCGGGGTCGTGCGCGGCGTCCGCGAGCGCCGCCGGAAGGCCGAGCTCGGCCAGCGCCTGGGCGATGACCTCGTCGAAGTCCTCGTTCTTCTGCTGGTGTATCCGGGTTCCGTACGCGGTGTAGAGGTCGCGCAGCACCCCGTCCCCGTGGTCCTGCGCGGCCGCGACGGCCACCCGTACCGGGCGGATCGACTTGTCGACCAACTCTCGGTACCACTGCGGCAGTTCATTGCCGGTGTTGTGCAGATACAGGCTCATCACCCGGAACCGCAGGTCGATGTTCCGGTGCCGCTCCACCTCCAGCATCCAGCGCGAGGTGATCCAGGCGAACGGGCAGGCGGGGTCGAAGTAGAAGTCGACGGCGGTGGTGCCGGTGTGCTCGATGGTGTTCATGGGACGAAGGTAGCGGTGGATTGGCACCGGGGTCCGGGCCATTCGCGCATCGTCCGACTGGGCCACTCAGGGGCACGCTCAGGCGCCGGTCAGGCGCCGGTCATCTCCACGAGCGCCTTGACCGTGTTCCAGTTGCGGGCCGTCGCGTCGATGCCCTTGAGCAGGGCGGGCCTCGCGAGTGCTTCGGCGAGCTTGGAGCGGCCGATGCCGTCGGGTGCGTACAGATAGAGGACCCGGTCGCCGAGGCGGAACGTGTCGGGCAGGAACGCCTTGGTGTCGATGCCCGCGAAGCGCTCGGGGTCGGCCGGTCCGGAGAAGAACGTGGCGTGCAGCTGCTTGCCCTCCAGCTCGTCGGCCGGGAAGGGGCAGGCGTCCACGACGGCCTTCAGATACGCGCCGGTGCGCACCATGCAGGCGACACGGAAGCCGAAGTGCTTCTCGATGGCCCGCTCCAGGTCGGCGGCGAGCGCGTCCGGGTCGTGGGAGTCACTGCTGAAGACCGCGTTGCCGCTGTTCAGATAAGTGCGTACGGAGCCGTGGCCGAGCTCGGTGAGCAGTGCTCTGAGCTCGGCCATCGGGACCTTCTTGTTGCCGCCCACATTGATCCCGCGCAGCAGGGCGGCGTACATCGTCGTCATGTCCACACAATAGGACGGCCCCCGTGCCTCGTGGGGGATGGCACGGAAGCCGTCTTTCACGACTGCCTGGGGACGGTTACTCGACGACCTTGAGCAGCTTGTTCGGGGTGCCCGCGCCGGGGTTGGAGATCTTGTCGGCGGTGGCTCCGCCGGTCAGCGCGTCCGAGACCTGGGCCGGGGTGGCGTCCTTGTGGCCCGCGAGGTAGACGGCGGCGGCGCCGACGACGTGCGGGGTCGCCATGGACGTGCCCGAGATCGTCTTGGTGGCGTTGTCGTCCGTGTTCCAGTCGGAGGTGATGTCCGAGCCGGGGGCGTAGAGGTCCACCACCGAACCGAAGTTGGAGAAGTCCGACTGCTTGTCGTCCTTGGTGGAGGAGGCCACGGTGATCGCCTCCTTGACCCGGGAGGGCGAGCCCTGGCCCGCGTCGGTGGACTCGTTGCCCGCCGCCACACCGAAGGTCACACCGGCGGCGATCGCCTTCTGTACGGCCGTGTCGAGCGCGGGGTCGGCGCCGCCGCCCAGGCTCATGTTGGCCACCGACGGGCCCTGGTGGTTCTTGGTGACCCAGTCGATGCCCGCGACGACCTGCTCGGTGGTGCCCGAGCCCTGGTTGTCGAGGACGCGGACGGCGACGATCTTCGCCTTCTTGGCGACGCCGTGCGCGGTTCCGGCGATGGTGCCGGCGACGTGCGTGCCGTGGCCGTTGCCGTCGTCGGCGGTGTTGTCGTTGTCGACCGCGTCGAAGCCGTAGGAGGCCCGGCCGCCGAGGTCCTTGTGGCTGATGCGGACGCCGGTGTCGATGACGTACGCGGTGACGCCCTCACCCGCGCTGTCCGGGTAGGTGTACTTGCCGTCCCCGGCGGTCTCGGCCTGGTCGATCCGGTCGAGCCCCCACGACGGCGGGTTGGCCTGGCTGGCGGTGATGTGGAACTTCTTGTTCTGGACGACCTTGCCGACCGCCGGGTCGGCGGCGAGCCGCTTGGCCTCGGACTGCGAAAGCCCGCTCGCCGAGAACCCGTTGACCGTAGAGGCGTAGTCGCGCTGGAGCGTGCCGCCGTACTCGTCGGCGAGCTTGCGCTTGGCGTCCTGGGAGGCCTTCTCGTCCAGGAGGACGATGTAGCTGCCGTCGATCGCGCCCTTGGCGTCGAGCCCGTAGACCGTGCCCTCGGCCGGCGCGGCTGCGCCGGCCATCTGGGTGGTCATGACGGTGACTCCGGCCGCAGCCGCCACGGCGGTTATCCCGGCTGTGAGCTTGAGGCGGCTTTTGCGCTTGTGAGTTGCCATGAAGAGGGGTCTCCTCGTCAGATTCTGTGGGGGGTTGGCCTACCGGATGGAAACCTTCCGGGGCTGGTTCGAAACCCTTGCCGATTGACGAGCGCAGATCAAGGGCTCCACGCAGCTGTGACTTACACAACAAGGTTTCGAAATAAAGAACAGGCCAGCGTAGGTCAACTCGGGTGTTGTGCAGGGTTGGTGGACACCTCGTGGCGACACGGGAGCGGAACTTCCCCCTCAATCGGCTTTACGTGTAAGGGGCTTGAATCCGACTTGTAGGGGATGCCCCCACATCGCTGGGAGTAGATACCGGAGGGCCGGTTCACCAGGGAGCACGACGAGACGGCTGAATCCTGCCCCTAGCGTCGTACTCGGATGGCGGCGCCGGGCTGCCACCACTCGTCAGGGGGCGTCACACCATGGTCAACGGGGTCACAAGAGTGCGCGGCGTAGCCGCGCGAGCCGGCGGGTGGAGCGCCCGTCACCGCTGGGCGGCGGTGGTGATCTGGGTGCTCTTCGTGGTTCTGGCCATGGGCATCGGCTCGGCGGCCGGGCGCGTCAACGTCAAGGACAACCAGCTGCCCGGCGAGGTCGGCCAGGCGCAGAAGATCATCGAAGACGCGGGGCTGAAGGAACCGGCCGGCGAGACCGTCTTCATCCAGGCCGTCGACGGCTCGACGAAGGCGACCGACCCCGCGTTCCACGCCGCCGTGGACGCCGTGATCAAGTCGGTCGACGCCACCGGCCAGGTCACCAAGGTGACCTCTCCGTACGCCGCGAAGACCCTCTCCAAGGACGGCCGCAGCGCGCTGATCCAGTTCGACGTGCTCGGCGACGCCGACACGGCGCCCGACCGCATCACACCGGTGCTCGACGCGGTGAAGAAGGTGCAGGGCGAGCACAAGGGGCTGCGGATCGAGGAGATCGGCAGCGCCAGCATGGGCAAGACGTTCAAGGACGCCTTCGGCGACGACTTCAAGAAGGCCGAGTACTCGGCGGTGCCCGTCGCCCTCGGCATTCTGCTCATCGCGTTCGGCGCCCTTGTCGCCGCCCTGCTGCCGGTGGCCCTCGCGCTCACGGCGATCATCGCCACCATGGGCCTGATGGCCATCGTCAGCCACCTCCAGGCGATGAGCGACACCGCCAACTCCGTGATGCTCCTGGTCGGTCTGGCCGTCGGCGTCGACTACTGCCTCTTCTATCTGCGCCGCGAGCGCGAGGAGCGGGAGGCCGGGCGCGACGCCCAGACGGCCCTGCGCATCGCCGCCGCGACCAGCGGCCGGGCCATCATCGTCTCCGGTGTCACCGTCTGCGTCGCGATGGCGGGCATGCTCTTCACCGGGCTCGCGGAGTTCGAGGCGATGGGTCTGGCCTCGCTGATGGTGGTCGCGGTGGCCATGGTCGGCTCGGTGACCGTGCTGCCCGCGCTCCTCTCACTGCTCGGCGAGCGCGTCGAGAAGGGCCGGCTGCCGTTCCTGAACCGCATCAAGCGCGGCAAGCGGAACAACAACGGCGAGAGCCGCTTCTGGCGCGCCGTCCTCGGCGCGGTGCTGCGCCGCCCGAAGGCCGCCCTGGTGATGGCGGCGGGCGCGCTGATCGCGATAACCCTGCCGGCGGTCGGCATGCACACCCAGAACCTGACCCTTGACCAGGAGTTCGGTGACTCGCTGCCCATCGTCGGCACCTACGACCGCGTCAACGAGACCTTCCCCGGCGGCGCCAGCCCGGCGAACGTCGTCATCAAGGCCGCCGACATCAACGCGCCGGAGGTCAAGCAGGCCATCGCGGACTTCCGTACGCAGGCGGTCAGCCGGGGCGCCTCGGACGGCCCTATCAAGATCACCCTGCACAGCGCGGAGAACGTGGCGTTCGTCGACGTCCCGCTGATCGGCGGCTCCGACCAGAAGAAGGCGGAGAAGAGCCTCGACCTGCTCCGCGACCACGTACGGCCCGACACCCTGGGCAAGGTGCGCGGTCTGGAAGCGCCGATCACCGGTCAGGTCGCCGGGTCCAAGGACTTCAATGCCCGGATCGTCGGCGCGGTCACCCCGGTCTTCGCCTTCGTCGTGGTCTTCGCCTTCCTGCTGATGCTGCTCTGCTTCCGCTCGCTGACGATCGCCATCACCTCGATCGTGCTCAACCTCCTCTCGGTGGGCGCGGCCTACGGCATCCTGACCGCCGTCTTCCAGCACGGCTGGGGCGCCTCGCTGGTCGGCGCCGAGGGCGTCGGCGCGATCGTCTCCTGGCTGCCGCTGTTCCTGTTCGTGATCCTGTTCGGTCTGTCGATGGACTACCACGTGTTCGTGGTCTCGCGGATCCGGGAAGCCCGGCTCGCGGGCCGGACGACCCGCGACGCCATCCAGCACGGCGTGGTGACGACGGCCGGCGTGGTGACGAGCGCGGCGATCATCATGGTGGCGGTGTTCGCGATCTTCGGCACGCTGTCGATGCAGTCGATGAAGCAGATGGGCGTCGGGCTCGCCACCGCCGTACTGATCGACGCCACGGTCATCCGGGGCGTACTGCTCCCGGCGGTCATGGCCCTGCTGGGCGAACGCAACTGGTACCTGCCGAAGTGGCTGCGCTGGCTGCCGGACCTCACCCACGACGAGTCGGCCGCCGTGCCGCCGGTCACCGCCCACCACGGCGACGAGGACCGGGACCGGGTGGTCCGGGTCTGACCCCTAGCGGTCGTCACGGGCGAGGTGCGTGAGGCGTTACGAGCAGGGGCCCGGGGAGTAACGCTCCTCGGACCCCTGCCTGTTGGGGCCCTGGCGGGTCGGGGTGGGTCCCCCTGGTGAGGCCCGGGGACCGGCGCCGGACATCAGCCAGTGAGGGCCGCCTCGATCAGGTGCGCTCTGTTTACTGTCGCCCCCTTCGAAAGGCCCGGAATGACCCTTTGGTCTTGGATCAGCGCTGGTAGCGGGCCAGCACCAGATTCCCGTCCTTGACCAGGCGTTTTCGCAGTTGTCCGAGGTCGATCGCACCGCTGTAGTACTCCTGGAGCGCGGGGGTCGCGACCTTGTCCTTCCATTCCGGGTATCCCCGCACCGACTGCGCGGGGGCCGAGCGCAGTGCCCCCGCGAGCGCGGCGCCGGTCGCCCAGCCGTACTGCGCGGTGTGCAGGGCCGGGTCCTTCAGCGCGGCGGTCCCCGTCGGCAGCATCCAGTCGCCCTGCGCCAGCCGGACCATGTTGCGCGGCTGCAGCAGGAAGCCGATGAACTCGGCCGCCTCCTTCTTGTGCGGGCTGTCCTCGGCCACCGAGAGGGTCTGCGGGCTGACCCCCTGCGCGAGGCCTTCGCTTCCGGCCGGGGCGGGGAGAACGGTCCACTCGAACCCCTTGGGTGCCTGCTGGACGATCTGCTGACGGTACGAGAAGCCCAGCGCGGCCATCGCGTACCTGCCGCCGAAGAAGCCCGGCAGGGTGTCGGATCCGCCCATGCCGAGCGTGGTCCGCGCGGCGCTCCCGTCCACGTTGACCTGATCGTGGACGACCGAGGGGACGGCCGCGTCGGCCTCCTCGAACGCCACCTTCACCTTGCCGTCCGCCTCCCGGTGGAACAGCCGGCCGCCGGTGGAGAGCCCCAGGTTCAGCGTGATCGACACGGGCTCCTTGAGGGGCCAGGCGATCCCGTACCGCCCCTTGCCGCTCAGCTTCTTCGCAACCTCCCGGAACTCCTCCCAGGTCCAGGGCTGTTCGGCAGTGGGGATCCGCACCCCGGAGGACTTGAGGATCTTGGTGTTGGCGATCAGGACCCTCGGCTCCTGTAGGAACGGCACTCCGTACACCCCGTTCCCGAACGTCGCCGTCTCCCAGCTCCGCGCGGGGATGCCCGCCTTGAGTCCGGAGGGCAGCAGGGTGCGCAGATCGGCGAGGTAGCCGCCGTAGGCGAAGTCCGCGAGGTCGTCGGACGCGTCATGGATGACATCCGGCGCCTCGCCGCCCTCGAACGCGGTGAGCAGCTGGTCGTGGACGGTGTCCCAACTGCCCTGTACGTACTGGACCTGAACCTCGGGGTGTGCCGCGTTCCACTCCTTCACCAGCGCCCTGGTGGCCGTCACCGACTCCTTCTGCCAGGCCAGCGACTGGAAGCGGAGCCTGACCTTCCCGCCGGTGCCCGAGCCGCTGTCCGAGCAGCCGGTGAGGGTGGAGAGCAGGAGGGCGAGCACAACCCCGGCCAGGATCAACAGGCGTGCGCGCATCAGCTCTTCACCGCCCCGGCGAGCATCCCGCTGGTGATCCGCCGCTGGATGACGGCGAAGACGGCCAGCGACGGCAGGGTGGCGAGGAAGGCGGCCGCCGCGAGCGGACCGAGGTCGGCGGCCCCCTCCGCGCCGAGGAAGTGGGTGAGGACGACCGGCAGGGTCTGCTTCTCCGGTGTTTTGAGGAGAACGAGCGCGAAGAAGAATTCGTTCCACGCGGTGATGAAGGCGAAGAGCCCGGTGGCCACGATGCCGGGGGCGAGCAGTGGCGCGGTGACCGAGACCAGCGTGCGCAGCCGCCCCGCCCCGTCCACGGCCGCCGCCTCCTCCAGCTCCAGGGGAACGGCCCGGACGTACCCGGCGAGCATCCACAGCGCGAACGGCAGCGACCACACCACGTACACCATGACCAGCCCCGCGACCGAGTCGATGAGGTGGAGGTTCTTCAGGACCAGGAAGAGCGGAATGATCAGCAGGACGAAGGGGAACGCCTGGCTGACCACCACCCAGCCGGTCGCCGCCGTCGCCAGCCTGCCCCGTCTGCGCGCCATCACGTACGCCATCGGGGTCGCCACGACCACGGCGATCAGCGCGGCCGAGGCCGCCGCCGCCAGGCTGTTGAGCCCCGCGCGCAGCAGCGGCTGTTCGTCGAAGGCCTGCCGGAAGTTGTCGAGGGTGGGGTGCCTGGGGATCCACGTCGGGTGCAGCGAGCCCAGTTCGCGTGCGGGCTTGAAGGCAGTGGAGATCAGCCACAGGAACGGGAACGCCAGGAAGACGAGATAGCCCAGGAGCGCCAGATACTGCCCGGCGCGCCCCCATGAGCCGGTCGAACCGGTCGAACCGGTACGGAACGTCATCCGTCCTCACCTCCGCCGAGCCGCGCCACCAGGTGGAAGGCGAGGAACACCGAGATCACCGCGACCATCACACAGCCCATCGCCGCCGCGTACCCGAACTGCCCGTACCGGAAGGCCTCTTCGTAGGCGAAGAGCATGGGCAGCCGGGTCTTGCCGCCCGGGCCACCGTTGGTCAGCACATAGACCAGGGCGAACGAGTTGAAGTTCCAGATGAAGTTGAGCGCGGTGATCGCCAGCGCCACGGGTCTGAGCGCGGGCCAGGTCACCGTACGGAACCGGCGCCAGGCACCCGCGCCGTCTATCGCGGCCGCCTCGTGCAGCTCGTGCGGGGTGTTCTGGAGCCCGGCGAGCAGGGCCACCGTCGTCTGCGGCAGACCCGCCCAGACGCCGACGACGATGACGGCGGGCAGCGCGGTGCCGAGTCCGGTCAGCCAGTCCCGGCCGTCGCCGAGCCCGAGATCGCCGATCGTCTCGTTGAGGATTCCCGCGTCCGGGTTGTAGACGAGCCGCCACATGATGCCGACGACGACCTCCGGCATCGCCCAGGGGATGATCGCGAGCGCCCTCGCCAGCCATCGGAAGCGGAGGTTCTGGTCGAGCAGCAGGGCGAGTCCGAGGGCGAGCAGGAACTGGGGCACGGTGACCCCGACCGCCCAGAGCAGACCGATCCTGAACGACTCCCAGAACAGGGTGTCGTGCAGCAGGTCCCTGAAGTTGAGCAGCCCGGTCCACTGGGTGGGCGTGGTGCGGCCCGCCTGGGAATCGGTGAAGGCCAGGGCGATGCCGTAGAGCAGTGGTCCGACGCTCAGTACGAGGATCGGGATCAGCGCGGGCAGGACCAGGAACCAGGCCCTGTGGTCCGGGGGTTTGCCGGAGCGCCTGCCGGAGCGCCTGCCCGACCGCGCCGTTGCGGTGACCAATGTCATTGTTCGACCCCTTTGCCGGGATTGCCGAATGACCCCCGTCATCGTGCTGACGGTCCGTCGGTTCGTCAAGACGACCTGCCTCCTCCCCGAGACGACCTGCGTGAATGCGAGACTTGGCCGGTACGGAACGATCACCGGGAGCGAACAGTGGACGAGGCACGGGCGCGCGAGGTGCTGGCCGCGGCGGGACTCGACGCGGCACGGACGGGCACGCCGAAGGCAGGCGCGGCGGCCACGGCAGGTGCGTCAGGCACGGCGGACGCGGCGGACGCGGCGGACGCGGCGGACGGGAACAGCCCCGGCGGAGCCCCCGCCGAGCTGATCGCCCTCGGCGAGAACGCCGTCTTCGCGACCGGCGACCTGGTGATCAAGGTCGGCCGCGACGCGACCCGCCACCCCGAACTCCTGGCGCGGGCCGAGCGCGAGGTCGCCATCGCGGGCTGGCTCGTGGAGTGCGGCGTCCCGGCGGTGCGGGCCGCCGAGCCCGCGCCCCGGCTGGTGGACGGCCACCCGGTGACGCTCTGGCACCGGCTGCCCGCCGCCGTCCGCCCCACGGGCCCGCGCGACCTCGCCGAACTGCTGCGGCTCGTCCACGCCCTGCCCGCCCCGGCCTTCGCCCTGCCCCGCCGCGAACTGCTCGGCGGGGTGGAGCGCTGGCTGCGGCTGGCCGGCGACGCGATCGACCCCGCCGACGCGGCGTATCTCCGCACCCGCCGGGACGGCTTCGCCGACGCGGCCGCCGCCCTCACCCCCCATCTCCCGCCGGGCCCCATCCACGGCGATGCGCTGCCGCGTAACGTCCATGTCGGCCCCGACGGCCCGGTCCTGGTCGACCTGGAGACGTTCTCGGCCGACTTCCGGGAGCACGACCTGGTGGTCATGGCCCTCTCCCGGGACCGGTACGGGCTGCCGGACGAGCAGTACGACGCGTTCACCAAGGCGTACGGGTGGGACGTGCGGGAGTGGGACGGGTGCGCGGTGCTGCGCGGCGCCCGGGAGACGGCCAGCTGCGCCTGGGTCGCCCAGCACGCACCGGCCAACCCCAAGGCGCTCGACGAGTTCCGCCGCCGGGTCGCCTCACTGCGGGACGGGGATCCCGAGGTCCGCTGGTACCCGTTCTGAACCGCCACGCCTCGTCGTGAGCAGGTGCGCCTGATTGCGAACCTCCACGCCTCGTTGTGAGCCGATGCACCTCGTTGTGAGCCGCGGCGCCGTCCTCCGGCGCACCGCCGCCGCGCCCGCGCCGGTCGCGTGTCTCAGCCCTGGGCCGGAGCCAGCTCCCGTACCGGCCACGCCGGGTCGACTATCGCGTCCAGCGTGCCCTTCCTGCGCAGGAACCGCTGGAAGTCGGCCGCCCACGCGGCGTACCACTCGATCTGCTGCTCGTGCAGATCCGCCGGAAGCAGCCGGGCGACCTGCGGATGGCGCTCGGCTATCGCCACGGCCACCCGGACCGCCGCCAGCGCGTCCGCGCCCGCCTCATGGGCGCCGTCGAGCACCACTCCGTACTCCACGCACACCGCCTCCAGTGTCCGCTTGCCCTTGCGGTAGCGGTCGACCGCACGGTCGATCGTGTACGGGTCGACGACCGGGCCCATGGCCGCGCCGCCCAGCCGGTCGGTGAGCGACGGCAGTCCGTGCCGGCGGAGTTCCGCCGCCAGGAGCGTCAGGTCGAAGGCCGCGTTGTAGGCCACGACCGGCACGCCCTGCGCCCAGTAGCCCGTGATCGTCTTCGCTATCTCGTCGGCGACCTCGCGCACCGGGCGGCCTTCCGACGCCGCCCGCTCGTTGCTGATGCCGTGGATCGCCGAGGCCTGCGCCGGGATCCGGATCCCCGGGTCCGCCAGCCAGTTCCGCTGCCGGACCGGCTCACCGCCCTGGACGCCGACGATCGCGGCCGTCACGATCCGCGCCTCCAGCGGGTCCGTACCGGTCGTCTCCAGGTCGAATCCGACCAGCGGTTCGCGGTGCCACCCCATCTTGGCCCTCCCTTTTGGTGCTCTCCCCCAGTGACGACCAGCCTCGCACGCACCACTGACAACGGGGCCAGGGCGGCCCTGCGGCTGGTCAGGAGACGGGGCGCGAGTCGGCCCACACCGACTCGAATTCCTCACGGTATGTCCCGAAAAGTCCGTGTTCCGCATCCTGGTCGGGGCGCACGACGTCCCGCCGCGCTCCCCCGCGCAGCACCAGCACCGGCGCCTCCATCCCGCGCGCCCGGCGCAGATACGACTGGACGACCGCGAGGCCGTCGGTGCCGTCCCCGTCGACCAGGTACGCCGTGAAGCGCGGGGTCTCGTCGAACACCTGGATCTCGAAGGCCCCGGGGTCGCGCAGCCGGGCCCGCACCCGCCGCATGTGGAGGATGTTCATCTCGACCGAGCGGCTCAGCTCGCCCTTCTTCAGCCCCAGTTCGCGCTCGCGCCGCTTGACCGCGCTGCTCGCCGGGTTGAGGAAGAGCAGCCGGACGCGGCAGCCCGACTCGGCGAGCCGCACGAGCCGGCGCCCCGAGTAGTTCTGGACCAGCAGATTGAGGCCGATGCCTATCGCGTCGAGCCGGCGGGCATGGCTGAACAAATCCTCGGCGGGGAGCTGGCGCTGCAGCCGCACCCGGTCGGAGTGGACCGAGACCACGTCCGCGTACCGGTCGCCCACCAGGTCCTCGACCGCGTCGATGGGCAGCCGGTGTGCGGCGGGCGCGCCCGCGCCGCCGCCCAGCACGTCGAGCAGCCGGGCCGAGGCCCGCTCGGCCTGGGCCAGGACCGCCTCGTTGAGCGCGCGGTTGCGCGAGACCACGTTCCGCGCGACCTCCAGCTCGTCCAGGGCGAGTTCGACATCGCGCCGGTCGTCCACGTACGGCTCGAAGCACGGCCAGTGCTGCACCATCAGCTCGCGCAGCTGCGGCAGGGTGAGGAAGCTCAGGACGTTGTCGTCGGCGGGGTCGAGCAGATAGCCCTTGCGGCGCGAGACCTCCCGTACGGCGACGGCCCGCTGCACCCACTCCTGCCCGGCCGGGCCCGCCGCCGCGACCACCCAGTCGTCGCCGTGGACCGGCTCGTAGATGGGGCGCAGCACGGCGGCCACCACGGCCCGCAGCCGCTGCTCCACCAGGTTCAGCCAGATGTACGCCCGGCCGGCCCGCTGCGCGCGCGTACGGACCTCACTCCAGTCGTCCGTGCCCCAGTCCAGTTCCGCCCCGATCTCCACCGGACGCGCCACGGACACCGCGCCGGGCGGGATGTCGCCGGACTCACCCTCGTGACCCGTGTCACCAGGGGGAAGCTCCAGCCCTCCCGAGCTCACCCGCGCACCGCCTTCCGGTCCCCCTCCAACGATCAAGGAAGAGTACTCCGCGAGCAGGAGGCGGTGCAGCCGGATGGAAAGGCTGTTTCTCAACTCCCGTGTTGACGTGATCCGTTCCGCGCGGCGCGTTCGGAGGGAGTGAGCTGATTCATAGCGGTTCCACCTGGGCAGGGATCCCGGGCGCCACGGGAAACTGGCCGGATCCGCCCCGCGCAGGCCGTCCGGATCGCCCCGGGTACCAGCCCCCTACGGGGGTAACCGCTCTGGGGATCACCCTCCGGAGCACTCCGGCGTCCTAGGGGACGGACTTCTTTTCCGGGAGGATCTGCGTCAAGTGCCCCTCAGTACCCGGATCAGAAGTGGAAGAGTCTTGCCCATGCAGGTGTGGCCGGGACAGGCGTACCCACTCGGCGCCACGTACGACGGCGCCGGGACCAATTTCGCGGTCTTCTCGGAGGCCGCCCGCCGGATCGAGTTGTGCCTCCTGCACGACGACGGGTCGGAGACGGCGGTGGAGCTGCGCGAGAGCGACGCGTTCGTGCGCCACGCCTATCTGCCCGGAGTGATGCCGGGTCAGCGCTACGGCTTCCGCGTGCACGGCCCGTACGAGCCGCAGAAGGGGCACCGCTGCAACTCGGCGAAGCTGCTCCTCGACCCCTACGCGCGCGCTGTCAGCGGGAGCATCGACTGGGGCGAGGCGGTGTACGGCTACTACTTCGACCGCCCCGACGCCCGCAACGACATGGACTCGGCTCCGCACACCATGTCGTCGGTCGTGGTCAACCCGTACTTCGACTGGGGCGACGACCGGCCGCCGCGCACCGAGTACCACCGCACGGTGCTCTACGAGGCCCATGTGAAGGGCCTGACGATGCTCCACCCGGAGCTGCCCCCGGAGATGCGCGGCACCTACGCGGCCCTGGCGCACCCCGCGGTCATCGGTCATCTGACGGAACTGGGGGTCACCGCCCTGGAGTTGATGCCGGTGCACCAGTTCGTCAACGACCACCGGCTCGCGGACGAGGGGATGTCCAACTACTGGGGTTACAACACCATCGGATTCTTCGCCCCGCACAACGCCTACGCCTCCTGGGGCGACCGGGGGCAGCAGGTCCTGGAGTTCAAGCAGGCGGTACGGGCGCTGCACGAGGCCGGGATCGAGGTCATCCTCGACGTGGTCTACAACCACACGGCCGAGGGCAACCACCTGGGCCCCACGCTCTCCTTCCGCGGCCTGGACAACGCGCAGTACTACCGGCTCGCCGACGATCCGCGCTACTACGAGGACACCACCGGCACCGGGAACTCGCTCCTGATGCGCTCGCCGCACGTCCTCCAGCTGATCATGGACTCGCTGCGGTACTGGGTGACCGAGATGCACGTGGACGGCTTCCGCTTCGACCTCGCGGCGACGCTGGCCCGGCAGTTCCACGAGGTGGACCGTCTGTCGTCGTTCTTCGACCTGGTGCAGCAGGACCCGGTGGTGAGCCAGGTGAAGCTGATCGCGGAGCCCTGGGACGTCGGTGAGGGCGGCTACCAGGTGGGCAACTTCCCACCTATGTGGACGGAGTGGAACGGCAAGTACCGCGACACCGTACGGGACCTGTGGCGGGGCGAGCCACGCACCCTCGCGGAGTTCGCCGGGCGGCTCACCGGCTCCTCCGACCTCTACCAGGACGACGGACGGCGGCCGCTGGCCTCCATCAACTTCCACACCTGCCACGACGGGTTCACCCTGCACGACCTGGTCTCGTACAACCAGAAGCACAACGAGGCCAACAAGGAGGGCAACCGGGACGGCGAGAGCCACAACCGGTCGTGGAACTGCGGCGCCGAGGGCGACACCGAGGACGCGGGCGTGGTGGAGCTGCGCGAGCGCCAGATGCGCAACTTCATCGCCACCCTGATGCTGTCGCAGGGCGTGCCGATGCTCAGCCACGGCGACGAGTTCGCCCGCACCCAGCACGGCAACAACAACGCCTACTGCCAGGACAGCGAGCTCAGCTGGGTGAAGTGGCCCGACCCGGGCAGCGACCCGGAGGGAACGCTGCTCTCCTTCACCCGGACGATGGTGTGGCTCAGGCGCGACCACCCGGTGTTCCGGCGCCGCCGCTTCTTCCACGGCCGGCCGGTGGAGGGCACCCACGACGAGCTGTCGGACATCGCCTGGTTCACCCCTGAGGGTGAAGAGATGACCCAGCAGGACTGGCAGGCGGCGAGCGCCAAGGCACTGACGGTCTTCCTCAACGGCAACGCGATCTCGGAGCCCGGCCCGCGCGGCGAGCGCATCACTGACGACTCGTTCCTGCTGATGTTCAACGCGAGCGCCGAGACCGTCGACTTCCTGGTGCCGGTCAACCACGGCAGGCAGTGGCAGGTGGTGGTCGACACGGGCCGCCGCGAGGGGGTGCCGCCGGGCGAGGGCGCCAAGGTGACGGCGGGCGAGCGGGTCACCCTCGTGGGGCGGAGTCTGACGGTGCTGCGGCGTCCAGCCTGAGCGGGCGCGGGGCGGGTGCGTCGGAGGCGGCCGGTGCCGGTGCGATCGGGGCTCGCGCCTGCGGGGGCCGGTGGTCGGCTTCAGCGGCCGTCTGCGGGCCCCGGGATCCCTCGGGCCGTGCGCGGGGACCGGCAGGCCCCGTACGGACCGCGAGAGGACCGCGCACAGGGCCGTCGCGGCCACCGTGACCGCGAAGGCCGCCACCGGCCCGTGGTCCTGGGCCAGCCGCCCCGACAGCGCGGGGGCGAGCGCCTGCCCGCCGACGGTCCCGCTGGTAGGGAAGGCCATGGACTCGGCCAACCGGGCGGCGGGGACGAGCCGTTCGGTCAGCGCGAAGAGGGCGATCAGATGCGTGGCGTACGCCCCGCCGAGTAGGACCACCACCGCGTAAAGAGTTCCCAGCGACCCCACGAAGAGCAGCGGCACGGAGAGCACCACCAGGGCGGCGGTGGCGATCCGCCAACGCGCGCGTAGCGCGAGCCTCTCCGGTAGGGCGACCATGGCGGGGGCCGCCACCGCGCTCATCACACCCATCGCGGCGTACACGAGCCCGGACTGCGACGCCCGGTCCAGCCGTTCGGTGAGGGCGGTGATGCCCGCCTGGGAGGCGCCGACCACGGCGCCCTGGAGCACCATGGTGACGCGCAGCGCCTACACCGCTCGCGGCAGCCGGGTGCGCGGCGCCCTGACGCGCCCCTCGGCCACCAACTGCCCGGCGGTCGACTGCAGGGCGAAAGGCGGTGCCGCAGACGGCGAGCAACCCGGCCGCGACCATCAGCGCGACCGCCGGGTGGGCGAGGGCGGCGGCGAGCACCGCGCCCCGCTGCCCGCGCCGTCGGCGGCGCGGCCCAGGAGCGGGCCGCCGGCGGTCTGGCCGAGGCGAGCGCGCCGCCCGCGAGCCCGGCGGTGGCCAGGCTGCACTGGTCTCGGCGACCAGCAGCACTGCCCGGCTGGCACACGGCCGTCGGCGGCCGTCCGAGGAACGAGACGACAGGGAGCAGCAGCCCGGTGAGGGCGATGACCTTGCGATACGTGTGCAGGGCTCCGGACATCAGGCGAAGCCAACGCGGCAGACGGGTGCGGACGCATGGGCCGAAGGCACAGAAGCCGCGTATCGGGGTACGTACGTTCGCATGACACCCACTGCGACCTACCGGCTGCAGCTCCAGCCGGACTTCCCCTTCCGTGCCGCCGAGCGTGCCGTGCCGTACCTGGCCTCGCTCGGGGTGTCGCATCTGCATCTGTCGCCGGTCCTGGAGTCGGTGCCGGGGTCGACGCACGGCTATGACGTCGTCGACCACGCGCGCGTACGCGATGAGCTCGGCGGTGAGGAGGGGCTGCGGCGGCTCTCCCGCACCGCCCGGGCGGCCGGGCTCGGCCTGGTGCTCGACATCGTCCCGAACCACATGGCGGCGGCGCCGCGCCACAACCGGCAGCTGTGGGAGGTGCTGCGCGAGGGCCCCGACTCGCCGTACGCCCCATGGTTCGACATCGACTGGGCGGCGGGCGGCGGCAAGGTGCTGCTGCCGGTCCTCGCCGGGCCGGTCGGGGGCGAGCTGGACCGGTTGGCGATGGACCGGGAAAAGGGGGTACTGACGTACGGAGAGGCGCACGAGTTCCCCTTGCGCGCCGGTACGGAGGAGCTGCCCCTGCACGAGCTGCTGGACGCCCAGTGGTACCGGCTCGGCTGGTGGCGCCTGGCCCGCACCGAGCTCAACTACCGTCGCTTCTTCACCATTTCGGAGCTCATCGGCGTCCGGGTGGAGGACGAGGACGTCTTCGCCGCCACCCACGCCAAGGTGCTGGAGCTGGTCCGGGACGGGGTGGTGGACGGGCTCCGGGTGGACCACCCGGACGGGCTGGCCGATCCCGAAACGTATCTGCGGCGACTGAACACGGCGACCGGAGGCGCCTGGACGGTGGTGGAGAAGATCCTCGCCCGCCCCGAGCCGCTGCCGTCCGGGTGGACGGTCGCCGGGACGACCGGCTACGACGCGCTCCGCCGGATCGACGGTCTCTTCACCGATCCGGCCGGTCATCGGGAACTTCTGAGCCACTACCAGGAGTTCACGGGCCAGGACGGCAACCGGGGCGGGCACTGGGAGCCGACCGCCCGCCGTGCCGCGTACGAGGTGGTCACGCATGACCTGGCCGCCGAAGTGGACCGCCTGACGCGCGCGGCGGCCCGGCTGTGCACCCGCGACCCGGGACTGCGCGACCACGCGCCGTGGGCACTGCGCCTCGCCCTGTGCGAGCTGCTGGTTCGGATGCCGGTCTACCGACCGTACCGGACCGGCGCGCAGGAGGTGCTGACCCAGGAGATGGTGCGCCGGGCGCGGGAGGCTTTCGCGGTACCGGAGGAGGCCGCGGCGGTCGACGCCGTACGGGATCTGGTGCTCGGGCGGTGCGGGGTCGGGGCCGACACCGACGACTTCGAACTGCGCTCCTTCCAGGCACGTTTCGCGCAGACGTCATCGGCTCTGCGTGCAAAGTCCCTGGAAGACACGGCGTTTTATCGATACGTAGCCCTCCTGTCCGCCAACGAGGTGGGCGGCGACCCCGGGCAACCATCCGTGTCCCCCGACGAGTTCCACACCTACTGCACCCGCATTGCCCGCGACTGGCCGACGACCGGGACCGTGCTGTCCACGCACGACACCAAGCGCAGTGCGGACGTACGGGCGCGGATCGCCGTACTGTCCGAGTGCCCGGGGCAGTGGAGGGCCCTGCTCGATCAGCTCTCCGGGCCGCCCTCGCCCGATCCGCAGCCGCCCTCGCCCGATCCGCAGCTGGCCTGGACCGCCTGGCAGACGGCGGTCGGCCTCGGCGGCACCGGCCTCACCGAGGAGCGGCTGGGCGGCGCCCTGCTCAAGGCCGCGCGCGAGGCGGGGCTGCGTACGAGCTGGACCGAGCAGGATCCGGTGTACGAGCGGGCGCTGACCGACTTCGCCGCGTCCGGCACCGCCGGGGCTCTCGCGGCGCAGATCGCGGAGTTCTCCCGCGGCCTGGCGTCGGCCACGCGCGCGAACGTGCTGGGGGCCGCGCTGGTGCATCTGACGATGCCGGGCGTGCCGGATGTGTACCAGGGATCGGAGTCGGAGTGCCTGACGCTGGTAGACCCGGACAACCGACGCCCGGTGTACTTCCCGGAGACCGGCCTGGACTCGCCCCTGGACGAGAAGGGCGAGGTATCCGTGGCGGCTCTCCGGCTGAGGCGGGAACTTCCGGAGGTGTTCGGAGAGTTGAGTACGTACGAGCCGCTGATCGCCACCGGGCCGGCCGCCGACCACTGCCTCGCGTTCTGCCGTTCCGGCGAGGTGGTGACAGCGGTGACCCGGCTCTCCCTGCGGCTGGCCGAGTCGGGCGGCTGGGGCCCGACGGAGCTGGCGCTGCCGGAGGGAGTGTGGGCCGACGTCCTGAGGACCGACCACTCCGGACAGTCCCACCGCTCCAGCCGCTCCAGCCAGTCCGGCCGGGAGTTCAGGGGGGCGGTGAAGCTGCGCGATCTGTTCGCCGACCGTCCGGTCGCGCTGCTCAGGCGGGTCGTACGAGAAGGTTCCGCGGGGCCCGGGTGAGCAGCCCGGTCTCGGTGGGCCGGAAGCCCTCGGCCCACCGGAGCTTCGGCATGGCCTCGCACAGCGCCCGCACCGCGCACTCCGCCTGGAGTTCGGCCACGCGCGCGGACGGGCAGTCCGGGGGACCGAAAGCGAGCTGGGCCGGAGCGGTCCGGCGGGGGTCGAACCGGTCCGGGGCGGCGAACCGATCGGGGTCCCGGCTCGCGGCCCCGACCAGCAGGGCGACCGCGGCGCCCGCGGGGATGGTGCCGTCGGCTATGCGGGTGTCCCCGCACGCCCGCCTCAGCACGACATGGACGGGCGGGTTCCGCCGCAGGGACTCGCCCCACGCGGCCGTGAGGGCGCCCGGCGCGTCCCGCACGGCTGCCCACTCATCCGGACGATCAAGGAGGTTGGCGAGAAAGGAGGAAAGCGCCTTGCCGATCAGGGCGGACCGATCGGCGCAGAGCACGGCCAGCGACGCGGCCGGGCCCGCACGCCGGCCCCCGGCCCGGTTGCCGCGTGCCAGCTCCGCGCACGACAGCCCCAGTGCGGTGGCGGCGGTCCCCACGGGCAGCCAGTGGCAGAACTCCTCGGCCAAGTCCGCCACTTCGCGCTGCGCCAGCCGCCGCGCGAGCACGAAGGCAGTCCGCTCGGACACCTCGCGCAGAACCCCGAACGCCTCGTCGTCCACCTCGCGGCGGGGCCCCTCGCACCACACCTCACCGGGTCGGCAGCACGGCCCACGCCGCGGCCGGACCAGCCCGGGGTCGCCCAGCGCGGCCGCGACATCCCCGTACCGGCTGACCAGCCACGCCCCGAGCCGGTCGTCCCACACGAGGGGGTACGACTCGCGCAGTGTGCGATAGAAGCCGTACCGGTCGCTCACCGCTTCGGGGCCGAGGAGGGAGGGGGCAGCGGGCGCGCCGGGCGCAGGGGCACCTGCGCGGGACGCAGGGCCCGCTGGGACAACCGAGTGGGGCCCGGGGCCGCCAAGGGCAGCCGCACGGGACGCGGGATCCGACAGGCCGACCGCGTCCGGCGCGAGGTCCACCGGGCGAACCACGTCAGGCCCGGAACCCGCCGGCACCGTGTCGGACCCGAGGGCCACCGGCACAACCGCGTCGCGCACGAGGTCCACCGCCCCAACCACGTCAGACGCAGGGTCCGCCGGCACAACCGCCGCAGCCCCACTCGCGGCGCCCCGGCCCGTCGGCGCGGCCGGAGGCGGCGTCGGCGGTATCGGTGCGCCCGGGTCGACCGGCATGAGGTGTCCTCCCCGGTCGGCGCCCGGGTGGGCGCGGTTGTTCTCAGCGGACCACCGGCGCCTCGCAGTCGCGATCGGCGTTCGGCCGTACGGGTGACACGCCCTTGCCCCCGTACGGCGCGGACCTGCGCAGCAGCTCGGCGAAGGCGGCCGCCGCACCGGTCAGCTCCACGCGGGAGAAGACCGCGAGGGCCCGCTTCCACGGCGGGTCGACGGGCAGCACCACGCAGTCCTCACCGATCCCGCCCCGGACCACGTGGGACGGGGCGGCGACAACACCGACCCCGGCCGCGGCCATCCGTACCGCCGTGGAGGTGTGCTCGGTGCGCAGGGCGGTGCGGGGCGCGAAGCCCGCTCTGCCGCAGACCAGGTCGAGGAACGGCACCCCGTCGACCGACGGCTCCATCGCACACCGCACCCAGTTGTGGTCCGCCAGCTCTTCCAGCCGCACGCTCGACCGCCCGGCAAGCGGGTCGTCGAAGGGGACGATGAGGGCGATCTCCTCGTCCCCGACCTCGACCACCGGCCCGTCCCAGCGGCGCGGCCGGGGTCCCACGGCAAGGTCGGCCGTGCCGCGTTCGAGCTCTTCCTCCAGCGCCTCGGTGGAGGCGTACTCGTGCAGGACGAGGCCGACGCCCGGGTGCTCACGGCGCCAGCGGGCGAAGACGTCGGGGAGGACTCCCACGGCCACCGAGTGCACGGCCGCGATGTGCAGTTCGCCGCCCTGTGCCCCGGCCGAGGCGCGAGCCGCCCGCTGGGCGCGTGCGGCGCTGCGCACAGCGAGCTGGGCATGGGGCAGGAAGGCGCGGCCCATGGGGGTGAGCCGCACCCCGCGCGGCAGCCGTTCGAGCAGATCGCCGCCGACGGACCTCTCCAGCGCCTTGATCTGGTGGGAGAGCGCGGGCTGGGTGACGTGCAGCAGCTCGGCCGCGCGTGTGAAGGAGGACTCCTCGACGACCGCGACGAAGTACTCCATCTGCCGAAGACTCACTCCGACCCCACTTCTCCCATTAGCGTTTTCCCATAAGCATTGTGCATCGACCCCACAAGAACATTGCCTTGGACTCATGACAAGGTCCGGACGGAGGCTGGACCCATGACCCAGAACTCCGCAACCCCCGTGCACCACACGTCAGATGCGAACCGCGTGCCCGATGTGATCGTGATCGGCGGCGGCACCGGTGGCTACTCCACCGCGCTGCGCGCCGCCGCCCTCGGCCTGACAGTCGTCCTGGCCGAGCGCGACAAGGTCGGCGGCACCTGCCTGCACCGCGGCTGCATCCCGAGCAAGGCGATGCTGCACGCAGCCGAGCTCGTCGACGGCATCGCCGAGGCCCGCGAGCGGTGGGGCGTGAAGGCCACGCTCGACTCGGTGGACTGGCCCGCCCTGGTCGCCACCCGCGACGACATCGTCTCCCGCAACCACAAGGGCGTGGAGGGCCACCTCTCGCACGCCCGGGTCATGGTGGTCCGGGGCAGCGCGCGGCTGACCGGATCCCGGACCGTACACGTGGAGGGGCACGGCGAGTTCACCGCCCGGCGCGGCATCGTCCTCGCCACGGGCTCCCGCCCCCGGATGCTGCCCGGTCTGGAGGCCGACGGACGGCGTGTGGTCACCAGCGACGACGCGCTCTTCGCTCCTGGCCTTCCGCAGTCCGTCCTGGTTCTCGGCGGCGGCGCGATCGGTGTCGAGTACGCCTCGTTCCACCGCTCGATGGGCTCCGATGTCACCCTGGTCGAGGCCGCCGACCGGCTCGTGCCGCTCGAAGACGCCGATGTGAGCCGCCACTTGACCCGTGGCCTGAAGAAGCGCGGCATCGACGTCCAGACCGGCGCCCGCTTCCTGAGTGCGGGGATCCTGGAGAACGGCGTACGAGCGACCTTGCGCACCGCGCGCGGCGAGACCCGTACCGTCGAGGCCGAGCGGCTGCTGGTCGCCGTGGGCCGAGCCCCGGTGACCGACGGGCTCGGCCTGGCCGCGGCCGGACTGGCCACGGACGAGCGCGGGTTCGTGGCCCCCGCCGACTGGACCCGGCTCGAAACCGCCGTTCCCGGCATCCATGTCGTCGGTGATCTGCTGCCCCCTCCTTCCCTCGGCCTGGCCCACGCCTCGTTCGCCGAGGGCCTCCTGGTGGCCGAGACCCTCGCCGGTCTGGCACCACCGCCGGTCGACTACGCGGCGGTGCCCCGTGTCACGTACTCCTCTCCGCAGACCGCGTCGGTGGGTCTGACCGAGGCGGACGCCCGCAACCGCGGACACGATGTCGTCGTCAACTCGATGCCCCTGACGGCCGTCGCCAAGGGGATGGTGCACGGCCAGAGCGGTGTGGTGAAGGTCGTGGCCGAGCGCGATGGGCAGGTCCTCGGCGTCCATCTCGTGGGCCCCCATGTCTCCGAGATGATCGCCGAGTCCCAGCTGATCGTCGGCTGGGACGCCGAACCGTCCGATGTGGCCCGCCACATCCACGCCCACCCGACCCTGTCGGAAGCGGTCGGCGAGACGTTCCTGACCCTCGCGGGACGCGGCCTCCACCAGCAGTGACGGCCGTACGCGAAGCTACTCGGAGACCTCGTCCCGGCCGACGGGAAGCGAGTAGCGCAGCTTCTCGCGGCCGGTCGCGCCCATTCGCTCGTAGAACCGCCGCGCCCCTTCGTTCCAGACCGGCGTCTGCCACTGCACCTGGTCCATCCCGAGCTCCCGGGCCTCGGCGGCCACCGCGTCGACCAGCAGGGCGCCGAGGCCGAGGCCCCGGTGGCCGTCGCGGAGGTAGAGGCAGTCCATGTGCAGGTACTCGCGCGCCTGCCAGGTGGAGAGCTCGGGTGCGCAGCTCGCGTATCCCACGACCTCGCCGCCCGGTATCTCGGCGACGAAGCAGCGCAACCGGGGCCTGTCCTGGCCGAAGAGCAGGGCTCCGAGCCGCTCCGCGAGATCGGGCGCGGGCGGCGCGGCCTTCTCGTACACCGCGTGCTCCGCGGCGAGTTCGGCCAGGCGCGGCAGGTCGGAGGGGCGGGCGGGCCTCACACGGGGCTGCTGGTCGTCGTTCATACCGCCATGATGAGGGGCACCACTGACAACGGCCCCGGCGACGGCGTTCGCCCAGCTCAGCGCGGTGTGAGCCAGTGCGTTGCCCGGTGAGTCAGTGCCCTGCAAATCAGTGCGTCGCGAGCCGGAAGCTCATCCGCCCGAAGCTCACCTGGTCGCCGTCGTTGACGACCACCGCCCCGGTCACCCGGCGCCCGTTGACGCTCGTGCCGTTCGTGGAGCCGAGGTCGCGCAGCACCCACACGCCGGACTGGTGGCTCAGCTCGGCGTGCACCCGGGAGACCGTCTCGTGGCTGAGCCGCAGCCCGTTGTGCGGATCGCGGCCGATCCGCAGCGGGTAGGGGCCGGGCACGGGGAACAGCAGCTTCGGCAGCCGCTCGGACTGCCACGCCCGGCGCATCGCGACGCTGAACCCGGACACCCGGCTCACCGCCCCGTACAGCGCCCGCGACCAGCGGCCCTGTGTGTCCAGGTCGGCGGTGAGCGCGGCCAGTTCGTCGGAGCGGCGCGCGGACAGGGCAAGTTCCATCCGGCGCATGAACGTGTCGTGCGACAGCTTTCCCTGCGCGGCGCCCTCTCTGAGCACGTCGAGCACACGGTCGCGCTCGTCGTCCGACAGCCGGGCGGGAGCGGGATACGTGGAGAACTGGAAGGACGACGTCACAACAGAGATTGTCGGGCCGACGGCCTCGGTGTGTCCAGCAGGGCCGGACTTTGCCTCAGTTCCCCGTCCCGCCCCCTCTGACCTGCGCAGAAAACCCCTTGCCGAGCCGCCGCGCACGATTGTTAGGGTCTGGCGACCGTGTACAGCCCATGAGGGGAGCCCCTTGACGACATCCCCGTCGGACATCACCTTCCGTCCGCTCGCCGGGCCCGAGGAACTCGGGCTCTTCCAGCAGCTCTCCTACGTACTCGACCACGAGATCGAGGGCGATCTGGCCACCGGGCGCCGTCTGCCCGCATGGATGTGGGTGGCGCTGCACGGGGACCGGGTGCTGGCCCGCCTCTCCTGGTGGACACCGCCGGACCACGAAGTCCCGCAGCTGAAACGTCTCTCCGGGCTCAGCCGACGGCGCGCTGGGCCCGGATCACGTCCCGGTACCACCGGTAGGAGGCCTTGGGGGTGCGCCGCAGCGTCGGGTAGTCGACGTGAACCAGGCCGAAGCGCTGTGCGGCGCCCTCGATCCACTCGATGTTGTCGGTGAGGGACCACACGAAGTAGCCGCGTACGTCCACGCCTTCGGCCATGGCGCGGTGCAGGGCGCGCAGATGCCCGTCCAGGTAGCGGATGCGGCCGGCATCCTCTATGCCGTCGTAGGAGCAGCCGTTCTCGGTGATGTACACGGGCGGCAGCCGGTCGCCGTAGCGTGCCTTCAGTTGGACGAGCATCTCGCGCAGGCCGTCCGGGACGACCGGCCAGCCGAAGGCGGTGGTCTCGTACCCCTCGATCTCCCTGATCCCGAAGGGCAGTTCGGCGGGCATCTCGAACCCGGCAAAGGACTCGACGGCCTCGGGCGCGGGCGCGCCCACGCGCGTGGGGTTGTAGTAGTTCACCCCGTACCAGTCGAGCGGGGCCGAGATGACGGCGAGGTCGTCCGCGACCGGGCCCGGCATCAGGGCGGCGAAGTTCTCGTCGGGGTAGCGGCCGGTGAGGACGGGGTCCGCGAACAGCCAGTTGCTGATGGTGTCGTAGAGGTCCGCGCCGAAACGGTCCTCCTCGCTCTCGCCCGCGGGCCACACGGGGGTGTGCGAGACCGCGAGGCCTATGCTCCGGGCGCCCGCCGCGCGCAGCGCCCCGACGGCCAGGCCGTGGGCAAGCAGCTGGTGGTGGGCGGCCGGGAGGGCGTCGAAGAGGAGCTTCTCGCCGGGGGCGTGCTCACCGAGCGCGTAGCCGAGCAGCGTCACCTCGGCCGGCTCGTTGACGGTGATCCACATGGGGACGCGGTCGGCGAGCCTTTCGGCCACTACGCGCGCGTAGTCGGCGAACCGGTAGGCGGTGTCACGCTGGAGCCAGCCGCCCGCCTCCTCCAGCTCCAGCGGCGTGTCCCAGTGGTAGAGGGTCGGCGCCGGGGTGATGCCGTGAGCGCACAGCTCGTCGACGAGCCGGTCGTAGAAGTCGAGACCCGCCATGTTGACCGGGCCACTGCCGCCCGGGACGACACGCGGCCAGCTGACGGAGAAGCGGAAGGCTCCGGCGCCGAGCCCGGCGAGCAGGGCGACGTCCTCGCGGTAGCGCTCGTGGAAGCCGGTGCCACGGGCGGCGTCGGCGCCGTCCTTGATGCGGCCGGGCTCGGCGGCGAAGGCGTCCCAGCCGGAGGGGCCCTTGCCCTCGGCTGCGGCGGCCCCCTCGGTCTGGAAGGCTGAGGCGGAGGCTCCCCAGAGGAAGCCGTGCGGGAACGGCGGCAGGGTCATGGATCCGGACCTTAATGGCGAGTAACCACAACCTCCAGACCTTGATCCCGCCTTCCGCGGACGATGGATGCCCTCTTGCACGGTTTGACGGTACGCGGGCAACGGGAGGTATCAAGAATGTTGTTCGAGGTGTGGGCGCCGCGGGCGGACCGGGTCGCGCTCCAGCTGGAGGGCACGACCCACGACATGGAGCCGCACCCGGTGCGGACCGGATGGTGGCTGACCGAGGCCGGGGCCCGGGACGGCGACCGCTACGGGTACGTCGTGGACGGGGGCCGTCCGCTGCCGGACCCGCGCTCGCGCCGCCAGCCGGACGGGCCCGACGGCCTCAGCGCCTTCGTCGACCACGACGACTTCCCCTGGCAGCACCCCTGGGAGGGCCGCCCACTGTCCGGCGCGGTCCTCTACGAGCTGCACATCGGCACCTACACCGAAGAGGGCACCTTCGACGCCGCGGCCGCCCGCCTCGCCCATTTGGCCGAACTGGGGGTGACGCATGTCGAGCTGATGCCGGTGTGCCCGTTCCCGGGGCGGCACGGCTGGGGGTACGACGGCGTGGCACCGTGGGCCGTGCACGAGCCGTACGGCGGTCCCGAAGGGCTGAAACGATTTGTCGACGCGGCGCACGACCACGGCCTCGGAGTCGTCCTCGACGTCGTCCACAACCACCTCGGCCCCTCCGGCAACATCCTCCCCGCCTTCGGCCCGTACTTCACCGACACCCACCACACACCGTGGGGCGCCGCCGTCAACCTGGACGCCCCGGGATCCGACGAGGTGCGCGCGTACCTCCTGGAGAGCGCACTGGCCTGGCTGCGCGACTACCGGCTCGACGGGCTGCGCCTGGACGCCGTGCACGCGCTGTTCGACACGCGCGCGTTGCCGTTCCTCGAAGAGCTCTCCACCGCAGTCGACGTGCTCTCCGTCCAGCTGGGGCGCCCGCTCTTCCTGGTCGCCGAGTCCGACCGGTGCGACCCGCGCACCACCGCCCCGCGCGCGCAGAACGGCCTCGGGCTGCACGCCCAGTGGAACGACGACTTCCACCATGCCCTGCACACCGCGCTGACGGGCGAGTCCCAGGGCTACTACGCCGACTTCGCGCGCGCCCCGCTCGCCGCCCTGGCCAAGACCCTCACCCGGGTCTTCTTCCACGACGGCACCTACTCGACCTTCCGCGGCCGCACCCACGGACGACGCGTCGACCGCACGAAGACTCCCGCACACCGCTTCCTGGGCTACGCCCAGACCCATGACCAGATCGGCAACAGGGCGCTGGGAGACCGCCTCTCGGCGACGCTCTCCCCCGGCCTGACCGCCTGCGCCGCCGCGCTGGTGCTGACCGGCCCGTACACGCCGATGCTCTTCATGGGCGAGGAGTGGGGCGCCCGCACGCCCTGGCAGTACTTCACCGACCACCCCGATCCCGAGCTCGCCGAAGCCGTACGGGTGGGCAGGCGGCGGGAGTTCGCGGCGCACGGCTGGGCCGAGGAGGACATCCCCGACCCGCAGGACCCCGCCACCCGGGCGCGCTCCTGTCTGGACTGGGACGAGCCGGGAAAGGAGCACCACGCGCGCGTGCTCGCCTGGTACCGCCTGCTGATCGCGCTCCGCCGCACCCGCCCCGACCTCACCGACCCGGACATCGCCGCGGTCAAGGTCGTCCACGACGAGGAGGCGCGCTGGCTCACCTTCCGGCGCGGCGACCTCAGGACCGTGGTCAACCTCGGCAAGGAGCCCGCGCTGATCCCCCTGGGCCGCAACAACTGCCAGGTGCTGGCCGCCTGGGAGCCGGTGCAACCACCGCGCCCGGACGGGGAGTTCAGATTGCCGCCCGAGTCGTGCGCGGTCCTCGGCCCGCCGAGCGTCTGACCGGCCGGCTCACCGATTCGTCGGCTAGTCGACGAGCGCCATCTCGCGCGCGGTGTTGTTGAAGCTGCGCCAGCCGTCCTCGGTGACCGTCACGATGTCCTCGATCCGTACGCCGAACCGGCCCGGCAGATAGATCCCCGGCTCCACGGAGAAGCACATGCCGGGCACCAGCGGCTGCTCCTCACCCTCGATCATGTAGGGCGGCTCATGGGTGGTGACACCGATGCCGTGGCCGGTGCGGTGGATGAAGTACTCGCCGTATCCGGCCTCTTCGATCACCGCGCGCGCGGCCCGGTCGACGTCCTGGCAGGCCACCCCTGGCTTCACGGCCTCGCGCCCGGCCCGCTGGGCCTCCCGTACGACGTCGTGGACGCGCTGCTCCTCGGCGCCGGGCTCGCCGACGTGGACGGTACGGGTGGTGTCCGAGCCGTAGCCGTGCTTGAGGCCACCGAAGTCGAGGACGACCATGTCACCGCGCCCGATGGTCCGCTCGGCCGCCTCGTGGTGCGGGTTGGCGCCGTTGGGGCCGGACCCGACGACCGTGAAGTCCACCTGCGAATGGCCGAACTCGATGAGCAGCGCGGCCAGATCGGCCGCCACGTCCGTCTCCTTGCGCCCGGCGAACCGGACCTTGAGGATCTCTCCGTACGCCTCGTCCGCCGCCGCTCCGGCCGCCTCCAGGCGCGCCAGCTCGTGCGCGTCCTTGACCGCCCGCAGCATCGGGAGCGCCTCTGTGAGGGCCGCGTAGGAGGTTCCGGGGAGCTTCTGCTGCAGTCCGAGCAGATGCATCGCCCAGGCGTTGTCGCTCACGCCGAACCGGCCGTCCACGTCCAGCAGGGGCGCGGTCACTCCGTACGGGTCGGTGCCGTCGGTCCAGTCCCGCAAGGTGAGAGCCGCGGCCCCGACGGCGCGCTCGGCGTCCGGCGCCTCCAGCTTCGGTACGACGAGGACCGGCTCCTGCCCGGCCGCCAGCACCAGCATCGTCAACCGCTCGGTGGTCGCGGTCGGCTGATACCCAGTCAGATAGACCAGGTCGGGTCCGGGCGCGACCAGAACCCCGGCAAGTCCCGCGTCGGCGGCGGACTCGGCGGCGCGGACCATCCTGGCCCGGTAGTCGTCGGCGGTGAAGGGCGCGGGAACAGGTGTCATAGGCATGGGCCCCATCCTGCCCGTACGCCGCAGGGCACGCGATCGGGACGGCGAACGGGGCTGCGGCCCGGACGCCGTCAGGCGCCCTCCTGGCTGTCGCCCACCAGTCGTTCGATGAGCTCCTGGAAGTCGTCGCCGACGACGATCCGCAGGCCGTCGCCCTCGTCCTCGCGGTCGCTGAGCTGGGTGAGCGTGCCGTCACGCCACCAGTAGACGAACGGGCTGATGGCGCCCGGTGTGTCCTCGAAGCCGGCCGCGGCGAAGGACGCCATGGCGTTGAGCGCCGGGATCACGCCGGAGTCGCGGATCACATGGAACGCGAGCTGGTGCCGGAACGGCATGGCGACCAGGGCGCCGTCCGGTGTCAGTTCGCGCCCGGTGAGCTGCGGCACCAGGAGGTCCAGGGCGAGCACCCGGCTGGCCGTGTAGAACGAGTCCCCGACGACCACTTCGAACCGCATGCCGTCCTCGCCCTTGACGCTCTCGTGCGACTCGACGGGCAGCTGCTTGAGGTTGCGCAGGGCCTGGGCGCGCAGTTCGGGAAGGCGGCCGAGGGGTTCCAGCGCCTCGTCGGTGAGCATCATGACGCTCTCCGGCAGATCCAGGGCCAGGATCTCGTACAAGCCCGGTGCGACACCGCGCGCGTAGCTGAAGGTCTGCGGGTCGAGCCCCGCCTCGCTGATCACCCGGGGGTAGAGCTGGGCGCGGATCTGCTCGGGCGGCAGGGTGTCGAGTGCGGAGGGGCCGTCCATGGTGCGCAGCACCATTCCGACGTGGCGACGAATCAGTTCCGGCCACACACGGGGGCCCCGGCGGTCGTTGTGACAGACCGCCGCGAGGTTCGCGAGGCCGAACCGGCGGTCGCCGCTGTCCTTCACGGAGTCCGCGTAGAGGGTCACCTCCAGGCCCTGCTCGGCGAACGCCTCGCGCACCTGGGCACGGAACCGCGAGCCCTCGTCGGCCGAGAAATAGCCGAACTCCGCGTCCCGGGGCGCATCGCTCCGGTCACGCTTCGGCCCCCGTCGGAATATCCCCACGTCAGCTGCCTTCCGTCACACGGGTCACACGGTAGCCCCGCGGTAGATCCCTACGCCGTTCCCACGCCCGGTGAAGGCCGAGCCTACCCAGCCCCCATCTGACTGACGACAAGATCCGCACGGTCCCGGCCACCTGCCACCACGCGCGCGTTGGCCTCGTCGGACTCCCTGACCCACCGTTCGGCGTACGGGCGGGCCTTCCCGTACCGCACGTGCCGCTCGACGAGCCTGCGCACCCGTTCCGCGCCGTCGATCTCCAGGAACCAGACCTCGTCGAGCAGCGACCTGACCGGCGCCCAGCCGTCCTGATCGTGCAGGAGGTAGTTCCCCTCGGTGACGACGAGCGGAACGGCGGGACCGACCGGGATGCTTCCGGCGACCGGCTCCTCGATCGACCGGTCGAAGGCCGGCGCGTACACCACAGCGCCGGGCTCGGGTGTCCGCAGCCGGGTGAGCAACGCGGCGTATCCGGCGGCGTCGAAGGTGTCGGGGGCGCCCTTGCGGTCGGCGCGCCCGAGGCGGACGAGTTCGGCCTGGGCGAGGTGGAAGCCGTCCATCGGGACGAGCACGGCCTGCCCGCCGAGCCGCTCCACCAGCCGCCCGGCCAGCGTGGACTTCCCGGCGCCGGGCGCCCCGGCGATACCGAGCACGCGCCGACGGCCGGGGGCGGCGAGCAGCCGGGCGCGCTGGACGAGACGATTCAGCACAGCGCTCTCCGTAGCGATCTCCATGCCGGGCATTGTCCCGTGGCGGCTTGGCGCCCTGGCAGTCATACGTATAACCTCATGCCATGTCCCATATCGCCCTGATCACGCTCGTCGTCCGCGACTACGACGAGGCCATCGCCTTCTACACCGAGGCCCTCGGCTTCGAACTGGCCGAGGACACCGACCGCGGGGACGGCTCCCGCTGGGTGGTGGTCCGCCCGCGCGGCACCGGCACCGCGTCGCTGCTGCTGGCCCGCGCCAAGAACGAGGCCGAGCGCGCCAGCATCGGCGCCCAGACCGGCGGCCGCGTCGGCTTCTTCCTGTACACCGAGGACTTCGCGGCCGACCACACCCGGATGACCGCGGCCGGCGTCCGGTTCCTGGAGGAGCCGCGCCACGAGGTGTACGGATCAGTCGCGGTCTTCCAGGACCTTTACGGCAACCGCTGGGACCTGCTCCAGCCCGCGTGAACGTCGGCATTTGGCGCCTGATGTGGTGCCGGTAAACGCAGAAAAGCCCCGTACCGGATCCCGGTACGGGGCTTTTCTCAAAATTTGTTCGGCGGTGTCCTACTCTCCCACAGGGTCCCCCCTGCAGTACCATCGGCGCTGAAAGGCTTAGCTTCCGGGTTCGGAATGTAACCGGGCGTTTCCCTAACGCTATGACCACCGAAACACTATGAAATTAACGATGCTGGTGTTTACACAGCCGTTCGTTATTTCAGAACTAACACAGTGGACGCGAGCAACTGAGGACAAGCCCTCGGCCTATTAGTACCAGTCAGCTCCACCCCTTACGAGGCTTCCACATCTGG
>NZ_JBVIHM010000002.1:423141-498550 GCF_055570295.1 Streptomyces sp. NPDC031265 | reverse complement strand
CCGATACTGGTTGTATCGGGGTGATCCCGACAACGCGGCGAGCGTGCGTGCCAGACGCCGCCGGGCAGACGGGACTTTCGAAACACGCCCTAGCCGCGCAGCTCCTGCGTGCAGCACTTCACACTGCCGCCGCCCTTGAGCAGCTCGCCGAGGTCCATCCCCACGGGAACGAACCCCCGCTCCCGCAGGGACGCGAACAGCCCCAACGCCCCCTGCGGCAGCAGCACATGGCGGCCGTCGCTCACCGCGTTGAGCCCGAGCGCCGCCGCGTCCGCCTCCTCGGCGATCACCGCGTCCGGGAACAGCCGGGCGAGGACGGCCCGGCTGCCGGGCGAGAAGGCGCCCGGGTAGTACATGATCTCGTCGGCCGAGTCGTCCAGCACGCACAGGGCCGTGTCCAGGTGGTAGTAGCGCGGGTCGACGAGGTCGAGCCCGATCACCGGGCGGCCGAAGAACTCCTGGGCCTCGTCGTGCGAGAGCGGGCTGGACCGGAAGCCGCGCCCGGCCAGCAGATACGAGGCGGTGACGGCGAAGTCGCCCTCGCCCTCGTTGATGTGGGAAGGCTCGCGGATCTCGGTGAAGCCGTGGGCGCGGAACCAGTCCAGATGGGCCTCGGCCTCCGCCTCGCGTTCGGGGTGGGCGAAGCGGGCGCCGAGCACGCGGCCGTCGATCACGGTGGCCCCGTTGGCGGCGAAGACCATGTCGGGCAGGTCGGGGCGGGGTTCGAGCAGCTCGACGGTGTGGCCGAGCGCCCGGTAGCGGTCGCGCAGGTCCTCCCACTGGGCGAGGGCGAGCGGCAGGTCGACGGGCTTGGCGGGGTCCATCCAGGGGTTGATGGAGTACGTGACCTTGAAGTGTGCCGGTGGGCACATCAGATAGCGCCGGGGTCTGGCGACTCGGGGTGCACTGAGGTCACGGGTCTCACTGAGCAATGAGGGCTCCTCACGGACGACTTCGGCTGCACGCACCGCATCTGCGGTCGTGGTCAGCCCATGGTGCGGCCTGCCCGCCGTTCGCGCAGTGATCCGTCCGGGTGTTTTTCGCCGCTTCACACGCTGTTGCCCCGCGCGCGCCCTTGACAGAGACGATACGTTTCGCCTCGGTGGCGCTAGGATCCCGTCATGGCGAACGCACCCGACTCCACCCGCCGCAGCGAGCGCTCGCGGCGCGCGATCTACGACGCGGCCCTCTCCCTCGTCGGCGAGGCCGGGTACGCGAAGACGACGATCGAGGGCATCGCCGCCCGCGCCGGGGTCGGCAAGCAGACCATCTACCGCTGGTGGCCCTCGAAGGCGGCGGTCCTGCTCGAAGCGTTCGTCGACCTCAGCCGCGAGGCCGTCCGGGGCGAGGTGGCCCTGCCCGACACCGGAGACCTGGAGGCCGACCTCAAGCTGGTGCTGCGCGCCACCGTCGACGAGCTCAACGACACCGCGACCGACGCGCCGTACCGGGCGCTCGCGGCGGAGGGCGTCATCGACCCGGAGCTCGGCGCCGCGTTCGTGCAGAACCTCCTGGAGCCCCAGCTGCGGCTGTACATGGACCGGCTGCGGTCCGCGCAGGACGCGGGCGAGGTACGGGCCGACGTCGACCCGCGCACCGCCCTGGAGCTGCTGGTCGGCCCGCTCTCGCACCGCTGGCTGCTGCGCACCCTGCCGCTCACCCACGCGTACGCGGACACCGTCGTCGAATACGCCCTGCGCGGAGTCGCCCCCCGCTGAGGGCCCCGGGTTGGGGGGTACGGCCTCGCCGGGCGCAGGATGGTGGGAGCATGGGGGAAGGTTCTCGCGGGGCAACGGTGAGGTGAGGGGATAGATGGGCGCGGAGTACGGGCGTTCCGACAGTCCGCAGAGCAGGCTGTCCCGCTGGCTGCGCAGGCGCCCCAAGGACGCCCCCGGCGCCGACGCGGACCGCCTCGGCCTGCTGCTCGCGGCCGCCGCCGCGAAACTTCCGCTCGCCCCGGCCGCGTACCCCGTCGGCTACCGGTGCTCCTGTGACCGCGTGGGCTGTCCGACCCCGGCGCGCCATCCGGTCTCGTTCGCCTGGCAGACGCAGTCGACCACCGACCGCGCCCAGATCGAGCGGTGGGCGCTGGGCCAGCCCGAGGCGAACTTCATCACGGCGACGGGCATGGTCCACGACGTACTGGACGTGCCCCTCGAAGCGGGCCGCGAGGCCCTGGAGCGGCTGCTCGCCGAGGGCATCGACGTCGGCCCGGTGGCCGAGTCCGGCGGCGTAGGCGACCAGGCCCGGATGCTCTTCTTCACGGCGACGCGCGGCACGCCGGAGGACGAGGACGAGTGGTGGCCCTGCGAGCTGGACTGCCACCCCGAGACGATGGACGAGCACCCGGGCCTGCGCTGGCACTGCCGAGGCAGCTACGTCATGGTCCCCCCGGCCCGCCTCCCCGGCGACCACGAGGTTTCCTGGGTGCGAGGCCCGGAACACGACCTGCCGGACCCCCTGACACTCCTGGAAACCCTGACGGACGCCTGCGCCAGGCACGGAGTGGCGGACACCCACGCGGTGGCGTGGCCGCTGGGGCGGTAGAGGGGCGCTGCGCGCCCCTTCAGGGGCGCGGGGAACCGCGCGACCAGCCCCCACCGGCCCGCAGACAAACCCCGATCCCTACTCGCCCTTGGCGGAGGTCAACCCCTGAAGCCGGTTGATCACGGTCACAGGGCCCCGCCCGGCCGGGACGAGCGCGGCGTCGTCGGAGACCCGCTCCTTCGTCACGGTCGACCGGGCCTCACCCGTCATCAGCGCCCGAACATCCGCATTGATGTTCAACCGCACCCCCTTCGCCGCCGTCTGCCGCTCGAAGTGGCGCGTGGCGAAGAAGGCGAGCGCGCCGCCGTCCCGGGTGCGCAGGGCGAGCGGGGCGAAGTCGCCGCTGTCCAGCGGCTGGTCCACGTACTGCGTGGACATCCCCGGCAGGACCGCGTTCTTCTTGCGCTCGGCGCGCCACACGGTGGTGTGCGGGCCGGGCGCGAAGCTCTCGGGACGGCCGGTGCGCAGATACGACACGTACTGCTCGCTCAGGTCCTTCGGCGCCACTGCGAGCCCGGTGTCGTCCGGCCGTACGGGCTCGGCCCAGCCGTCCTCGTCCGCTGCGAAGGCCGGGACGTCCTTGGGGGCCAGGACCGAGAGGTGGGCCACCTTCCAGACGTCGTTCACGCCGTCGCGTACGAACACCAGCAGCCAGCGGGTGTCGTCCGGCCCCGTGTCCTTGTCGCGGTTGGAGTCGGTGTCCGCCACGAACCAGCGCGGCCAGCCCGCCTTCCTGGGTATCGCGAACTTCGCGTCCGTCAGCTCCAGCGGCACGTGCTGCGGGTTGCCGCCGGGGCTGGTGACGCGGCGGGCCTTGAGGCCCGCCTGGTTGACCGCCCCGAGCGGACCGGTGACCCGGCCCGCGTCGAGGGCCGGGTCGAAGGCCTTGTCGGCCCTGTTGTACGCGTCCGTGAAGTCCCTGAGCGCCTGTGCGGCCTCAGCCCTGGTCGCCGACGGTACTACTTCCCGCTCGCCGTGCACCGTCACGCAGCCGCTCGCCGTCACCGTCAGTACGGTCACCGTCGCGAGCGCCGCCGTCAGCCGACTCACCCTGCTCATGGACTGCCTTCTGCCCCTCGTCCTGCTTGGCCGCCGCCGCGGGAGCGGCGCTCCCGGCGGACTTCGCGAACCCTACCGGGGCGAAGAACAGTGCGAGCGTGGGGATGAGGTACAGCGCCCACACCGTGACCTGGAGGACGGTCGGGTCGGGCTGGAAGTTGAGGACGCCCTTGAGGACCGTGCCGTACCAGCTGTCCGGCGGGATCGTGGAGCTGATGTCGAACGCCAGGTTCTTGATGCCGGGGATGAAGTCGGCCTCCTGGAGGTCGTGCACGCCGTACGCGAGCACGCCCGCCGCGACGACGACCAGCATCGCGCCGGTCCAGGTGAAGAACTTCGCCAGGTTGATCTTGAGCGCGCCCCGGTAGAACAGCCAGCCCAGGAACACCGCGGTGGCGAGCCCGAGGAGCGCGCCGATCAGCGGGTCGGTGTTGCCGTTCTCGGAGCCGGCCGCGTGCACGGACGTCCAGACGAACAGCGAGGTCTCCAGGCCCTCCCGGCCGACCGCCAGGAACGCGGTGGCGACCAGGGCGCCGGTGCCGAGCCGCAGCGCCGCGTCCAGCTTGCCCTGGAGCTCGGACTTCAGGAACCGCGCGGTGCGCCGCATCCAGAAGACCATCCAGGTCACCAGGCAGACGGCGACGACCGACAGCGAGCCGCCGAGCGCCTCCTGGGCCTTGAACGTCATCTCCTGCGAGCCGAACTCCAGGCCCGCGCCGAAGCCCAGCGCGACCAGGACGGCGACACCGACGCCGATCCAGATCGGCCGCAGCGCCTCGCGGTGACCCGTCTTGACCAGGTACGCGACGAGGATGCAGACGACCAGACTGGCTTCCAGACCCTCGCGCAGGCCGATCAGATAATTGCCGAACATTAGTTTCCCCTCAGCCCTCGGCCGATCAGCTGAACAGTGCCCGGCCCCACCAGTCATCCTTGTCGCGGATGCCCGGCGGGACGGCGAAAATCGCCGAACTCACGTGCTGGATGTACTCGTTGAGCGCGTCGTGGCCCGCGAGGCTGCGCTGCACCGGCAGGAAGCCCTTGCGGACGTCCCGCTGGTAGGCGAGGAAGAACAGGCCCGCGTCCAGGCGGCCGAGGCCGTCCGTGCCGTCCGTGAAGGAGTAGCCGCGGCGCAGGATCGTCGCCCCGCTGTTGGAGTCGGGGTGCGCCAGGCGCACGTGCGCGTCCGGCTTCATCGCCTTGAGGAACGGCTCGTCGCGCTCCTTGGCCTTGCCGACCGGGGCGCCCTCGCCCTTGTCGCGGCCGAAGACGTCCTCCTGCTCCTGGAGACCGGTGCGGTCCCAGGTCTCGATGTGCATCCGGATGCGGCGGGCCACCAGATAGGAGCCGCCGGTCATCCAGGGCGAGCCGTCCTTCTCGCCGACCCAGACGTGCTTGTCCAGGGCGGCGGCGTCGGCGCCCGAGACGTTCCGGGTGCCGTCCTTGAAGCCCATCATGTTGCGCGGGGTCTGGGCGTCCGGCGTCGTCGAGGAGGTCTTGCCGAAGCCCAGCTGCGACCAGCGGATGGCGGTCTTGCCCATGCCGATCCGGGCCAGGTTGCGGATCGCGTGCACCGCGACCTGCGGGTCGTCCGCGCACGCCTGGATGCACAGGTCGCCGTCGCTGCGCGCGGGATCGAGGTTGTCGCCGGGGAACTTCGGGATGTCGACCAGCGCCTCGGGCCGCTTGCCCTCCAGGCCGAAGCGGCCCTTGGCGAAGAGCGAGGGGCCGAAGCCGATCGTCAGGGTCAGCCGGGACGGCTTGAGGCCGAGCGCCTCGCCGGTGTCGTCCGGCGGCGCCTCCGCGAGGCCGCCGTAGGCGCCCTCGCCGACCGTCTGGCCCGCGGTCATCCGCGCGGCGGCGGCCGTCCAGGCCTTGAGGAGCTGGATGAGCTCGCCCCGGTCCTTGGTGGTCACGTCGAACGCGGCGAAGTGCAGCCGGTCCTGGACCGCGGTGGCGATGCCGGCCTGGTGGGCGCCGTAGAACGGCACGGCCGCGCCGGTGTCGGCGGCGGGCACCGCGTCGCTGTCGTCGCCGCGCACCGCGGCGACGGCACCGCCGGCCGCGGCGGCGCCGAGCGCCAGGCCCGCACCGCCCCAGCCGAGCAGGGAACGGCGGGACGGGGCAGAGGACGTGGTGCCCCCCGCGGCGTCGGTGGTGGTGCCGGCGCCGGCGTCGGTCGTGTCGCTCATGGCGGATCCCCTCCTGTTCTGTCTGCGTGCGGAGTTACTTGGCGACGGCGGCGGCGAGCTTGGAGAGCGGCTCGCTGAGCGCGTTCACGCCGTCGGACAGCTGCTTGCGGTCGCTCCCGCCGACCTTGTCGTACGAGGTGAACTCGTACGAGCTCTTGTCGGCGCGGTACTTGTCGAGCTGGGCCTCGATCGCCGCGAACTGCTTGTCGAGCTCGGCGGTCAGCGCCGGGTCGTTCTTCGAGGCGACCGGCTTGAGCAGCTCGTACGCCTTCTGGGCGCCCTCGACGTTGGCCTTGAAGTCGACCAGGTCGGTGTGGCTGTAGCGCTCTTCCTCGCCGGTGACCTTGCCGGTGGCGACCTCGTCCAGGAGCTCCTTGGCGCCGTTGGCCATGGAGGTCGGGGTGATCTCGGCGGTGCCGACGCGCTTCTGCCAGTCCGCGATGTCCTTGGAGAGCTGGACGCCCAGCTTCTTCTCCTCGTCACCGATCTTGCCGTCGGCCCACAGCGCCTTCTCCAGACGGTGCCAGCCGGTCCACGTCTGGCCCTTCTCCAGGCCGTCCTCGCGCACGTCCGTCTTCGGGTCGATGTCGCCGAAGGACTCCGCGACCGGCTCGGTGCGCTCCCAGCCGATGCGCGAGGGCGCGTACGCCTTCTTGGCGCCGTCGACGTCACCGGCCGCGATGGCGTCGGTGAAGGTCTTCAGCTTCGGCAGGGTGTCGTCGGCCTGCTGCTGCACGTAGGTGCGGTAGGCGGCGACGGCCGCGTCCAGCTTCGGGTCGCGCTTGGGGGTCTGGCCGCCGCCGGTGACGGTGACCTTCTGGCGGATGCCGTTGCCCTTCATGCCGGGCTTGCAGGCGATCTCGTACGAACCGGCCTTCACCTCGGCGGTGAGGTTCTGCTTGAGGCCCGGGCCGATGTTCTCGCGCTCGGCGACGATCCGGTCGTCCGGGAAGAGCAGATAGACCTCGGTGACCTTGGAGCCCTTGTTCTCGATGGCGAACTGCACGTGGCCCGCCGCGAACTCCGTCTTCGACAGCTTGCAGGCGTCGTCGGAGGCGGTGACCTGGATGGCGCCGTCGGCGCTCTTGGAGTCGCTCTTCGAGGAGCAGCCCGTGACGGCGGCCAGAGCCGCCACGGCCGTGGCGGCGGTGACTACGGAGAGACGGACGGCTCGCATGCGGGCTCCACTGGTTTCGGTCAGGGGGTGAGGCGGACCTAACTTAACCGAGGCTTACCTGACCGATACCCATCGGGTCAGTGATTCAGCTCTCACCGCATCCGCGTCGGCGGCCGTCGATAACAGGCCAATCACAGGAAAGTCATGGTGGGGTCAAGGGATGGTCAAGCGGCGCTGCGTAGACCATGATCCACCGGTTTCGCCCCGGGCTCACACGCTCGCTCCTGGCTGATTTCTTGCGCCCCCGCACGCTTCTTTGCGCCCCTGTGACTCCGTACGGGCTCCCGTTTGGGCAGCACGAGCGGAACCCCGGTCTCCGGGGGGCGATGTGCGGCCGTGCGGCCGTCGCGGGTGTTGTTGAATGCGGGGGTGACGGAAAACGGCGTACCCGGCGTACTCATCGACGTACTCAGGGTCTTCTGCGGCCCCGACGGCCGCCACGGCAACGCCCTCGGCGTGGTGCGCGAGGGCTCCGCGCTGCCCGACGAGGCGGCCCGGCAGGCGCTGGCCAAGGAGCTCGGCTTCAGCGAGACGGTGTTCGTGGACGACCCCGAGCGGGGCGCCGTCGACATCTACACGCCCGGCCTGCGACTCCCCTTCGCGGGTCATCCGCTGGTCGGGGCTGCGTGGCTGCTCGACATCGACGTGCTGGAACTGGCCGTGGGGGAGGTCTTCGCGCGCCAGGACGGCGAGTTCACCTGGATCACCGCCCGCCCGGAGTGGGCCCCGCCGCGCACCCTGCGGCAGTACGCCTCGGCCGCCGAGGTGGACGCCCTGGACGTGCCCGAGCCGGGGGAGTGGGTGTACGCCTGGGGCTGGCAGGACGAGGCCGCCGGGCGCGTCCGGGCGCGGGCGTTCCCCGGCCGGGGCGACGGCATCGACGAGGACGAGGCAACGGGCGCGGCGGCCCTCCTGCTCACGGCCGGTCTGGGCCGGGCCCTGAACATCACCCAGGGCCGAGGCTCACAACTGCTCACCGCTCCGGGCCCGGACGGCACGATAGAACTGGGCGGCAGGGTCAGCTTGGAGGGCCCGAAGGGCCTCTGAGGGGCGCGGGGCTGTGACATTCGCGGCTCCGCCGCGTGGGCGCGACCAGCTACCCACAACCGCAGACGAACACCGGGCCCCCGCGGAGCGCTACGCGCTGAGCGGGAATTCGTCGCCCAACTCCCGGAACACCGCAGTGTTCAGCGCGAAAGCCCGCCGGCACTCGTCAACGATCCGCTGCCGCTCCAGATCGTCCACCTCCACCGCGTCCAGCAGCTCCCGGTACCCCCGCTTGAACGCGGCCGGATTCGGGATCGACTCGAAGACGTAGAACCGCACGCCGTCGCCCTTGCGGGCGAACCCCCAGGTCTTCTCCGCCCTGTCGCGGATGATCTGGCCCCCGGAGAGGTCGCCGAGGTACCGGGTGTAGTGGTGTGCCACATACCCCGCCGGCCAGGTGACGGCGCACTCGCGGACCCGGGCCGCGTAGGCCCTGGTCGAGGGGAGCGGGGCCGCTGTCCGCTGCCAGCCCTCGCCCCGCAGATGCGTGAGGTCCCGCTCCAGCTCGGCCGTACGCATCAGCTCGGGCCGTATGAACGGGCCCGCCACAGGATCGGTCCGCAGAGTGCCCGCGCCCTCCTCCAGCGCCTGGTACACGAACCACAGCTGCTCGGTGTAGCGGGCGTACGCCTCGACGCCGAGCCGTCCGCCGAGCAGTGCGCGCATGAAGCCGGAGGTCTCCGCCTCGGTGTGCTGTTGGTGCGACGCCGTGCGGATGAGGGTGGAGAAGGGCGTGTCCAAGGCGTGCCTCCGGAGACCGATCCCGACGGCCTGTCGGTAAATGCCGTACCCCTCATGCGTACCCCCGCACACGGGGAACGGATCACGGCAGCGTGAGGATTTCCGTGCCCGTCTCGGTCACCACCAGCGTGTGCTCGAACTGGGCCGTCCGCTTGCGGTCGCGGGTGACGACCGTCCAGCCGTCCTCCCACATGTCGTACTCGTGCGTCCCCAGCGTCAGCATCGGCTCGATGGTGAAGGTCATCCCGGGCTTGATCACGGCGGTGGCGTGCGGCGCGTCGTAGTGCGGCACGATCAGGCCCGAGTGGAAGGCCGTGCTGATGCCGTGCCCGGTGAAGTCGCGCACGACGCCGTAGCCGAACCGCTTGGCGTACGACTCGATGACGCGCCCGATGATGTTGATCTGGCGGCCGGGCTTGACGGCCTTGATGGCGCGGTTGAGCGACTCCCGGGTCCGCTCGACGAGGAGCTTCGACTCCTCGTCGACGTCGCCGCAGAAGTAGGTGGCGTTGTTGTCGCCGTGGACGCCGCCGATGTACGCGGTGACGTCGAGGTTCACGATGTCGCCGTCGTTCAGGACGGTGGAGTCGGGGATGCCGTGGCAGATGACCTCGTTGACCGAGCTGCACAGGGACTTCGGGAAGCCCCGGTAGCCCAGCGTCGAGGGGTACGCCCCGTGGTCGCACATGTACTCGTGCGCGACCCGGTCGAGCTCGTCGGTGGTCACGCCGGGTGCGATGAGCTTGGCGGCCTCCTCCATCGCGCGGGCGGCGATGCGCCCCGCGATCCGCATGAGCTCAATCGTTTCGGCGGTCTGCACCTCGGGGCCGGTGTACGGCGTGGGCATGGGCTTCCCGACGTACTCGGGGCGGCGGATGTTCCCCGGGACGGAGCGGGTGGGAGAGAGCTCCCCTGGTACGAGCAGCGACTGGCCAGACATACCGGCGAGTCTATCGAGCCGCGTTGGGGCAGCATGGTCGAGAAGGTCCGAGCACGGGCCGAGGAAGGAGCCTCCGCATGGCCCTGTTCAAGAAGCGCACGGCCGGCAAGCCGGGCGAGTGGTACTACTGCCTGGTCCACGGCAAGGTCGAGGAGGGCCCCGAGTGCCCCGCGAAGGACCGTTTCGGCCCTTATGGGTCCCGCGAGGAGGCCGAGCACGCCATGCAGACCGCCCAGGAGCGCAACCTGGAGTGGGAGACGGACCCGAAGTGGCACGACCGGCCGCCGGAGGACGAGGACTGAGGCCCCCAGTACCCCCGGCTGCGGCTTCGCCCCAGACCCCCGTTCGTCCGCAGGCGGTGCGCGGCTGGTCGCGCAGTTGCCCGCGCCCCTGGATGCGCCCCTTCGGGCCGCCCAGGGGGATGCCGCGCAGCGGCGTTTTCAGGGGCGCGGGGAACTGCGCGAGCAACCCAGCACGGTCCGCGGCCGAAACAGGGGTTCGGGGCGGAGCCCCGAGGGGGGCCTGGGGCGCGGCCCCGGTGCGGAGTGCCGCCTCACCACCTCGCGGGCGGCGGGGCCGTCAGCTGGTCCGCCAAGCGGGACAGCCGGTCACGGAACCCCCGCCGCCCCCGCTGCACGGGCAGCCCGTTCTCGCCCGCCGCCGCGCTGACCAGGTGCTGCACCGTGTCCAGGTCCACCTCCGCGCCCGGCGGCACCGTCAGCGACTCGTGGACCAGCCCCCGCACCTCCGGGTCGCCCCCGTCCAGCGCCAGGACCCGCGCCCCGGCCCGCCGGGCGTCGTGCACCCGCTCCAGGAGGCCCCCGTCCGGCCGTTCCGGGGCCACCACGAGCAGCGTCTCGCCCCGCCCGGCCGCCTCCAGGCGCCCGAGCCCTACGGACAGGTGCGGGCCGCGGCCCGGCTCGACCCGGTGGCGTACGAGGGTGGGGGTGAGCTCGGGGACCCCCGACCAGGCGGCTTCGTCGGTCAGGTGCGCCGCCAGGTGCCACGGCTCGTACGCCTCGGTCCCCACCAGCAGCAGCCCCCCGCCGTTCGGCACCACCGAGCCCCGCAGCACCCCCGCGAACCGGCGGGTGCCCCGTAGCCACTCCGTCCCCGCGAGGACTTCCCGCAACAGCGCGACGCGTACGGCATCCATGGCCCGGCATCCTGCCGCACCGCGCGCCCCGGCGGGCCGCATCGGTCACTCCTCACCCGAACGGGAGCAGGTGTACCGGGGGCGTACCTACCAGTAGGGCCCGGCGTAAGGTCGGCCTCATGACTTCCACTGACAGCGCCGCGAACACCCCGAAGCCCGCCGCCAAGGACCCCTGGGACCTGCCCGACGTCTCCGGCCTGGTCGTCGGCGTGCTCGGTGGCACCGGTGACCAGGGCCGTGGGCTCGCCTACCGGCTGGCCCGGGCGGGCCAGAAGGTGATCATCGGCTCGCGGGCCGCCGAGCGCGCCCAGTCCGCCGCCGACGAGCTGGGCCTCGGCGTGGAGGGCGCGGACAACGCCGAGTGCGCGCGCCGCAGCGACATCGTGATCGTCGCGGTGCCGTGGGACGGGCACGCCAGGACACTGGAGGCGCTGCGCGAGGAGCTGGCGGGCAAGCTCGTCGTCGACTGCGTCAACCCGCTCGGCTTCGACAAGAAGGGCGCTTACGCCCTCAAGCCCGAGGAGGGCAGCGCCGCCGAGCAGGCCGCCGCCCTGCTGCCGGACTCGCGGGTCACCGCCGCCTTCCACCACCTCTCGGCCGTGCTCCTCCAGGACGCCTCGATCGAGGAGATCGACACCGATGTGATGGTGCTCGGCGAGAGCCGCGCCGACACCGACCTGGTGCAGGCGCTGGCCGCCCGGATTCCCGGGATGCGCGGCGTCTTCGCGGGGCGGCTGCGGGGTGCCCACCAGGTGGAGTCGCTCGTCGCCAACCTGATCTCGGTGAACCGCCGCTACAAGGCGCACGCCGGGCTGCGCGTGACCGACGTGTAGGTCCGCCCGGGGCATGGGGGACACTGGACGGGCATCAGCGCCGTACCGGACAGGAGCCGACCCCCATGCCCCGCCTCGCTCTGTACGCCCTCGTCGTCTGCGCCCTCGCGGTCGCCGCTGCCGTGGTCTCCTTCGTCCAGGGCAACTGGACCGGCGTCGTCTGGATCCTGCTCGCCGGGCTCTCCTCCAACATGGCCTGGTTCTACCTGCGCAAGGCGAAGGCCGACGCCCAGCGGGCCGCGGCCGTCAGCCGGTGAGCGACGGGATGTCCGGCGTGCCCTGCCAGAAGCGGTAGAGGCGCTGGCCCCAGTAGGTGTCCCACTCGGTGACGCCGAGCCCGCGCAGGATCGAGTGGATGGCGTCGAAGAACACGTTGTTCACCGACGGCAGCCACAGGAACGCGAAGACCGCGAGCAGCCCGAAGGGCGCGAACGGCTCGATCTGGCGGCGGATCCCGTGCGACAGCCACGGCTCGATCACCCCGTACCCGTCCAGGCCCGGGACCGGCAGGAAGTTCAGGATCGCCGCCGTCACCTGGAGCAGCGCCAGGAACGCCAGCGCGTAGCGGAACCCGGCGGGCACGCCGTCCAGCGCGTGCAGCCAGAACGGCGCCGTGCAGACCACCGCGAACAGCGCATTGGTGAGCGGGCCCGCCGCCGCGATCAGGCTGTGCTTCCAGCGGCCCCGGATCCGGCCGTGCTCGATGAACACGGCGCCGCCGGGCAGACCGATGCCGCCCATGATCACGAAGATGACCGGCAGCACGATCGACAGCATCGCGTGCGTGTACTTCAGCGGGTTGAGCGTCAGATAGCCCTTGGCGCCCACCGAGATGTCGCCGCCGTGCAGCGCGGTGCGGGCGTGCGCGTACTCGTGCAGGCACAGGGAGACGACCCAGGCGCCCGTCACGAAGAGGAAGACGGCGAAGCCCGGCGCGGTCGAGAACCCCGTCCACACCGCCCATCCGCCGACCGCCGTGACGGCGACGATCCCCAGGAAGACCGGGCTGATCCTCCGGTCGCTGCGACGCGAGGTGGCGGTGGCCATGTGCGGGGCTCCCGGGGTGGAGGTGCGGTCGGACGGCCCCGACCGTACAGGTGATACCCCGGGAACGTCCGGCGATCCCTCACGAGTTCCACCCCTGGCCACCGCCGCTTGGCCGGGAGTTGGCGGGCGTGGGCACGAGGGCGCCGCACGTCGCGGAGAATGGGGCCGTGCGCTACCGAATTATCGGCACCACCCAGCTGTTGAACCCCGAAGGAACGGCGGTCGCCGTCGGCGGGGCGCGGCTGCGCGCCCTGCTGACCGTGCTCGCCCTGCGTCCCGGCCGTACGGTCCCGGTCGGCCTCCTCGTCGACGAGGTGTGGAACGGCGAGCCGCCCGCCGACGCGGCCGGTGCGCTCCAGGCGCTCGTGGGGCGGTTGCGGCGGGCGGTCGGACACACCGCGGTCGCCTCGGTGGAGGGTGGCGGCTACCGCCTCGACGCCGAGCCGGACGACATCGACCTGTACCGCTTCGAGCGGCTGGCCGGGGACGGGACCCGCGCCCTTGAACAGGGCGACCCGGCGAAGGCCCTCTCCCGGCTCGACGACGCGCTGGCGCTGTGGACCGGGCCCGCCCTGGCCGATCTGCCCGACCGGACGGCCGAGGCGGCCCGCTGGGAGGCCCGCCGCCTCGACGCCCGCCGGGCCCGCCTCGCCGCCGCCCTCGCCCTGGGCCGGGCCGACGAGGTGCTGCCCGAACTGGCCGCGTTCTGCGCCGCCCACCCCATGGACGAGCCGCTGCACGCCCTGCGCATCCGCGCCCTGCGCGCGGCGGGCCGCACGGCCGAGGCCCTCGCCGCGTACGAGGACGTCCGCCGCACCCTCGCCGACCGCCTCGGCGCCGACCCCGGCCCCGAACTGCGGGCGCTGCACGGGGAGTTGCTGCACACGCCGGACGCGTCACCCGCCGATGCGTACACGACCGTTCCGGCCCCCGTTCCGGCCGCCCGCCCGGCCGCCCCCGGCAATCTGCGCGCCCGGCTCACCTCCTTCGTCGGGCGCGAGGCCGACATCGAGACGATCCGGGGGGACCTGGGCGGCGCACGCCTGGTGACGCTGCTCGGGCCCGGCGGGGCCGGGAAGACCCGGCTCTCCCAGGAGGTCGCCGAGGCCGTCGGCGCGGCCGGGGGCGGCTGGCCCGACGGGGTGTGGCTGGCCGAGCTCGCCCCGGTCGCCGACCCGGCGGCCGTGCCCGCCGCCGTCCTCACCTCGGTCGGCGCCCGCGAGACCGTGCTGCACGGCGCCGGCGCCGAGGAGCTGCGGGCGGCCGACCGCACCGGCGGCGATCCGCTCGTCCACCTCGCCGCGCACTGCGAGCGCCGCCGGATGCTGCTGCTCCTGGACAACTGCGAGCACGTGATCGGCGCCGCCGCGGAGCTCGCGGAGTATCTGCTGGCCCGCTGCCCGGGACTGACCGTCCTGGCCACCAGCCGGGAGCCGCTGGGCGTGCCGGGCGAGTTGGTGCGGCCGGTGGAGCCGCTGCCGGGGCCGGTGGCGCTGCGGCTGCTCGCCGACCGGGGCGCGGCGGCGCGGCCGGGCTTCCGGGTGGAGGACGACCCCGGGGCGGCCGCCGAGATCTGCCGTCGGCTCGACGGTCTGCCGCTGGCGGTGGAGCTCGCCGCCGCCCGCCTCCGTATGCTGACACCGCGTCAGATCGCGGACCGGCTCGACGACCGGTTCCGCCTCCTGACCAGCGGCAGCCGGACCGTACTGCCGCGCCAGCAGACCCTGCGCGCGGTCGTCGACTGGTCCTGGGACCTCCTGGAGGCCCCGGAGCGTACGGTCCTGCGCCGCCTCTCCGTCTTCGCGGGCGGCTGCGTCCTCGCGGCGGCGGAGGAGGTCTGCTCGGACGGCGCTGCCGGGGCCGGGGGCGTCGCCGCCCGCGATGTCGCCCCGCTCCTCGGCTCCCTCGTCGACAAGTCGCTGGTCGTCGCCGCGCCCGGGGACGGCGGCGAGATGCGCTACCGGCTCCTGGAGACCGTCGCCGAGTACGCGGCGGAGCGGCTCGACGACGCCGGGGACCGGGGCGCCACCGAACGCCGCCACCTCGTGCACTACCGCGAGCTGGCCCGGACCACCGACCCCGAGCTGCGCGGCCGGGGGCAGCGCGCCGCGGTCGCGCTCCTGGAGCGGGAGTACGAGAACCTGCGCACCGCGCTGCGCCGGGCGGTGGACCTCGCCGACGAGGACGAGGCGCTGTGCATGGTGCACGCGCTGGCCTCGTACTGGCACATGCGCGATCTGCGCGGCGAGTCCCGCCGCTGGTCCGAAGCGGCCGCGGAGCTCGGCCCCGACCCGTTCGCGCCGCCCGCCGAGCCCGCGCCCCCGGTCTTCGCGCGCTGCACCGACAGTCCGCCGCCCATGGAGCCCGAGGTGCTCCAGGAGGCGCGGCGCGGGGTGCGGCTGTTCCTGCTCGCCTCCATGGACCACACCGGCGACGACTGGACGACGCCCGAGGCGCGGGAGCGCCTGCGCACCATCGTGGGCGTCTACCGGCCGGGGCTGCCGCAGACCTGCCGGATGCCCGGCGCGCTCTGGTTCTTCCCGGTGATCCTGGTCAGCGACGCGGACGCGCTCATGGAGCTGCTCGACGCGACCGTACGGGCCTGTGAGGAGTTCGGTTACGAGTGGGAGCTCGCCAACGCCCTCCAGATGCGGGCCAACGTCCTCGCCAACCGCAGCGACTGGTCCGGTGAGGCGACCCGCGACGCCGACGCCGGACTGGACATCTTCCGGCGCCTGGGCGACGACTGGGGCGCCGCCGAGGCACTGTCCGCGCGCGGCGAGGCACGCGAACGGCGCGGCGAGTACGCACTGGCGGGCGAGGACTACGCCGAGGCCGTGCGGTACGCCGAACGGCTCGGCGCCCAGGCGCAGGTGTCGCTCCTGAAGGCGCGCCTGGCGTCGGTGCTCCTTGAGACCGGCGAGGACGAGCGCGGCGAGGCGATGCTGCGCGAGATCCTCGCCGCGGGCCGCCAGGCGGGGTACGAGGCGCAGCCCGCCGCCCGGCTTTTCCTGTCGATGTGGCTGGGCCGCACCGAGCGGATCGCGGAGGCCCGGGAGCAGATCGCGCTGATGCTGGAGGAGTTCAAGTCGAGCAACCTCTCGCTCTTCGAGGGCTTCGTTCTCGGCATCCGCGCCTGGCTGGAGAACCTGGAGGGCGCCTACGACAAGGGCCTGGTGGACTCCCGCGCCGCGCTGTCCCGGGCCGTGGAGCCGATGGCCCAGATGGTCGCGCCCCAGATGATCCCGGTGCATCTGCTCTGCGTCGCCTGGGCGTGGGCCGGCCTCGCGGAACCCGGCGCCGGGGCCGTCACCGACGCGGCGCGGCTGATCGGCGCGCACGACACCCTGCTGCCGTCGATCCACTTCGCCACGCCCATGGAGGTGCAGCTGCGGGAGAGGGTGGAGGCGATGGTCCGCCCGCTGCTCGACGACGCCGTCTACGAAGCCGCGTACGCCGAGGGCGGCGGCCTCTCTCTGGAAGAGGCCGCCGCCCTGGCACAACGGGACCGGCAACAGGCTTGATGGGGCGTCAGCTCTGGGCGGCCCCGTAAGGGGCGCGGGGCTGTGACATTTGCGGCTCCGCCGCGTGGGCGCGACCATCCCCCGAGCTCTCCACTTCGTTCGAGCAGGGGGGACCCTCATTGCACGGTCCGCGGCCGCACACCCGCACATCCAGCGGAGCGATCACGTGCGCTTACGGAACTTGGCGACCGCCAGCGGGGCCGTCACCGCGGTGATCGCGACCGCCCAGCCCAGCGTCATCAGCGCCGAGTGGGCGACCGGGCCGCCGTTGACCAGGTTGCGGGCGGCGTCCGCGAGGTTGGAGAGCGGGTTGTAGTCCGTGAAGGTCTGCAGCCAGCCCGGCATCGTGGTCGGCTTCGCGAAGATCGACGAGCCGAACTGCAGCGGCATCAGCACCAGCATCGCCACTCCCTGGACGGCCTGGGCCGTCTTCATGGTGAGACCCAGCAGGATGAAGATCCACATCAGTGAGGCGCCGAACACCAGGGACAGGCCGACCGCCGCGAGCAGCTCGAACACCGAGGTGTGGATGGACAGACCGAGGATGAAGCCCATGATCAGCAGGATCGAGGTGGCGACGACCATGCGGCCGATCTCGACCACGATCTTGGCGATCAGGACCGACGACCGGGCGATCGGCATGGTCCGGAACCGGTCCATGACGCCCTTCTTGAAGTCGTCGTTGATGCCGGTGCCGACGGCCATCGCGATGTTCAGGCCCTGCATCGCCATCAGGCCCGGGATCAGGTAGTTGACGTACTCGCCCTGGTTGCCCTTGCCGGAGACGGCGCCGCCGAACACGTACACGAACAGCAGCGTGAAGATGATCGGCATGAACACGGCGTCGAACATCGACTCCGGGTCCTGCTTGATCTGGAGCGCGTTGCGGCGCACCAGGGCGCCTATGTGCCGCAGATTGGCGCGCGGGCCGATCCGGCTGTCGGCGTCCGTGACGGGCGGGCGGATGCCGGTCGGCGCCTTGGTGGGGGCCGCCTTGGCGGTGGTGGCGGTGCTCATGCCGCGACCTCCTCGATCGTGTCGTCGCTCTCGGACTCCTGGAGGGTGGGCTTCTGGCCGGTGATGGCCAGGAACACCTCGTCCAGGCTGGGCAGATGGGTGCCTATGTGGGCGATGCCGAAGCCGCGGGCGCCCAGCAGGCCGACCACCGCGGTCAGCTGCTCGTCGCTGAGGATCGGCACGTTCAGCAGGCCCTCGTCGGGGACGGCCTGGGTGCCGGAGACCCCGTCCAGACCGGCCTCGGTGATGGCGCGCGCCATCGCGCCCAGCTGACCCGGGTCGATGGGCCGGATCTGCAGGGTGCGGCCGCCGACCTTCGCCTTCAGCTCGTTGATGCCGCCGTTGGCGATGACCTTGCCGCGGTCGATGACCGTCAGCTGGTTCGCCAGCTGCTCGGCCTCCTCCATGTACTGGGTGGTGAGCAGCACGGTGGCGCCTTCGGCCACCATCCGCTGGACCTCGTCCCACACCTCGTTGCGGGTGCGCGGGTCGAGACCGGTGGTCGGCTCGTCCAGGTACAGCACGGCCGGGTTGCCGATCATCGAGGCCGCGAGGTCCAGGCGGCGGCGCATGCCTCCCGAGTAGTTCATCGCGGGCCGCTTCGCCGCCTCGGTGAGCGAGAACCGCTCCAGGAGCTCGTCGGCGCGGGCCCTGGCGTCCTTGCGGGACAGATCGAGCAGGCGCCCGATCATGTACAGGTTCTCCCAGCCCGACAGCTTCTCGTCCACCGAGGCGTACTGCCCGGTGAGGCCTATGGTGCGGCGCAGCTGGCGGGGCTGCTTCACCACGTCGTACCCGGCGACGGTGGCGGTGCCGGCGTCCGGCACGAGCAGGGTGGAAAGGCAGCGGACGAGGGTGGTCTTGCCGGCGCCGTTGGGCCCCAGGACTCCGAGGACCGTGCCCTCGCGTACGTCCAGGTCCACGCCGTCCAGCGCCTTGGTGTCGCCGAAGTGCTTCACCAGCCCCCGCACCGTGACGGCGTTGGCCGCGCCGTCCTCGGGGTTGTTGTCGATTCGCGTCATGACCACAAAGGTGCCAGGCGCCACCGACAATCCACCGACAGCGCACCTACAGGGACCGACAGCGCGCCGACAGAGACATCGTGCCGAGCTCCGAAGGCGGCTGCTGCGGACCGTGGGTGGCTGGTCGCTCCCCCAAGTTCTCGGCTTCGCTCGAACAGGGGGACGCCCATCGCGGCGGAGCCGCACATGTCACAGCCCCGCGCCCCCAGGTGGTCAGGGGCGCGGGGAACTGCGCGAGCAACCCAGCACGGTCCGCAGCCAACCAACCACGCACTAGTGGAACGTGTGCTCCTCCGCAGGGAACTGCGAACCGATCACCTCATCGGCGAACGCCTTGGCCGCGTCCCCGAGCACGCCCCGTACGTTCGCGTACTGCTTGGTGAAGCGCGGCACCTTCCCCCCGGTCAGCCCCACCATGTCCGTGTAGACCAGGACCTGCGCGTCGCACTCCACGCCCGCCCCGATCCCCACGGTCGGGATGTGCAGCGAGCGGGTGATCTCCGCGGCCACCTCGGCCGGTACGAGTTCGAGCACCACCGCGAACGCGCCCGCGGACTCCGCGGCCTTCGCGTCGCGCAGCAGCTGGTGCGCGGCCTCGTCGGAGCGGCCCTGCACCCGGTAGCCCATGGCGTTCACGGACTGCGGGGTCAGGCCCAGGTGGGACATGACCGGGATGCCGGACTGCACCAGCAGCTCGGTCTGGGGCAGCGAGCGCTCGCCGCCCTCCAGCTTGACGGCCCCGACGCCGGTCTCCTTGATCAGGCGGGTGGCGCTGCGCAACGCCTGCACCGGGCCCTCCTGGTAGGTGCCGAACGGCAGGTCCGCGACGACGAGGGCGCGCTTGGTGCCCCGTACGACGGCGGCGGACAGCATGGTCATCTCGTCGAGCGTGACCGGGACGGTCGTGTCGTAGCCGAGATGGCAGTTGCCCATCGAGTCGCCGACGAGCAGCACCGGGATCCCGGCCTCGTCGAAGACGGACGCGGTCATCGCGTCGTACGCGGTGAGCATGGGCCACTTCTCGCCCCGGGCCTTGGCGGCGGCGATGTCGTGGATCGTGACGCGGCGCGTGGACTTGCCTCCGTACAGCGCCTTGCTGCTGTCGGAACGTTCTACGGGCGGATTCTGCGCAGCCTTGAATTGTTGCGTCATCGCAACGGCTCCTGTTCGTCATCTCGAAGCGCCCTGACGGCGTCTCCGGACCACTTCCATGGTGGCATCCCACCCCCGCCGACGGGAAGTGGGTGCCTCAGTCACGCAAATACATGAGCTTTAAACCACCTGCCTGGCAAATATGCGCGTTTTGTCACAGCCACCCCCTCAACCGTGACCTGCTGGAACCCGGCGAGGTGCCCTGTCGTCATCGAGGCAGTACGACGACAGGGAAAGCCACCCTCCATCGCCTAGGGTCATCGGTGCGGCGGAGTGCGAACGGCAAGGCAGTGAGGACGACGGTATGACGCGGGCGTACGTGACGGAGACGGGGATCGGCAGCGCGGAGGGCGAGCGCTCCGGATCCCGGGTCCGGCGCCTGCTGGACGGCTGGAAGAACGATCCCGGCATCTGGCGGCGGGGCCTGGTCCTGGCCGGGCTCGCGGTGCTCATCGCCCTGGTCATGCTGGTCCACGCCAAGATCCCCAACCGGATCGGCAACCTGGGCAGCCTCACGGAAACCTTCCTGCCGTGGCTCGGGATCTTCGTCCCGGTGCTCTTCGGCCTCGCCCTGTGGCGCCGCTCGGCGACCGCGCTGATCGCCCTGGTCCTCCCGGCGGTCGTCTGGCTCAATCTGTTCGGCGGGCTGCTCACCGACAAGGAGAGCAAGGGCGGCAACCTGGTCGTCGCCACGCACAACGTGAACGCCGACAACCCCGACCCGGCCGGCACCGCCCGCGACCTCATCGCCTCCGGCGCCGACGTCCTCGCCCTGGAGGAACTGCCCGGCAGCAGCGTCGGCGCGTACGAGAAGGCGCTGGCCGGGACCTACCCGCACCACTCGGTGCAGGGCACGGTGGGCCTGTGGTCCAGGTTCCCGCTGAGCGACGCCGAGCCGGTCGACATCAAGATGGGCTGGACCCGCGCCATGCGGGCCACGGTGAGCACGCCCGCGGGCCGGGTGAAGGTGTACGTGGCGCACATGCCCTCGGTACGGGTGAAGCTCAGCGCCGGGTTCACCGCGCGCCAGCGGGACGCCAGCGCGGACGCCCTGGGCGACGCGATCGCGAGCGACCCGCTGAAGAAGGTGGTCCTGCTCGGCGACCTCAACGGCACCATGAACGACCGCGCCCTGAACAACATCACCTCGCAGATGCGCTCCACCCAGGGCGCGGCGGGCAACGGCTTCGGCTTCACCTGGCCCGCGTCGTTCCCGATGGCCCGGATCGACCAGATCATGGTCAAGGGCGTCGAGCCGAAGTCGTCGTGGACGCTGGGCCGGACGCCGAGCGACCACCTGCCGATCGCGGCCAGGCTGAAGATCTGAGCCAGGAGCCGATATCTGTCAGGCCGACTCGCGCCACCGGTTGGTGATCGGCAGCCGCCGGTCCTTGCCGAAGCCCTTCGCGGAGATCTTGGTGCCCGGCGGGTACTGGCGCCGCTTGTACTCGGCGGTGTCGACAAGGCGCAGCGTCCTCGCCACCAGCTCCGCGTCGAACCCCGCCGCCACGATCGCCTCGCGGCCCTGGTCGCGGTCGACGTACATGGCCAGGATCGCGTCCAGGACCGCGTAGTCCGGCAGCGAGTCCGTGTCGACCTGGTCGGGGCGCAGCTCGGCGCTGGGCGGCTTGGTGATCGAGTTCTCCGGGATGGGCGGAACCTCGCCCCGCCCGGCCGCCGCCTTGTTGCGCCAGTTGGCGAGGCGGAACACGGTCGTCTTGTAGACGTCCTTGATCGGGCCGTACGCGCCGACCGAGTCGCCGTACAGGGTCGAATACCCCACCGCCAGCTCGGACTTGTTGCCCGGCGCGAGCACGAGGTGGCCCTCCTGGTTGGAGATCGCCATCAGCATGGTGCCGCGCAGCCGCGACTGGAGGTTCTCCTCGGCGAGCCCCGTGAGGCCGAGCGAGGCCATGTACGCGGTGAACATCGGCTCGATGCTCACCGTGCGCAGATTGAGGCTGGTGCGGCGGGCCAGCTCGGCCGCGTCGCCCTTGGAGTGCTCCGAGGAGTACTTGGACGGCATCGACACGCCGTACACGTTCTCCGCGCCGAGGGCGTCGCAGGCGATCGCGGCGACCAGCGCCGAGTCGATGCCGCCGGACAGGCCGATCAGGACGGACCGGAAGCCGTTCTTGGCGACGTACGCGCGCAGCCCCGTGACCAGCGCCGAGTAGACCTCCTCGTCGTCGTCGAGCCGCTCGGCCTGCCCCCCGGTGAGCTCCGGCTCGTACGCCGGGACGGGCTCCTCGGAGAGGATCACGTGCTCGATCCGCAGACCGTCGTCGACGGTGCCGGACGGGACCGGGCCCGCGGCCGGCAGCTCCAGGTCGAGCAGCACACCGCCCTCGGCGAACTGCGGGGCGCGGGCGACGACCTCGCCGTTCCGGTCGACGACGATCGAGTCGCCGTCGAAGACCAGATCGTCCTGGCCGCCGACCATCGCCAGGTAGGCGGTGGTGCAGCCCGCCTCCTGGGCCCGCTTGCGGACCAGTTCGAGCCGGGTGTCGTCCTTGTCCTGCTCGTACGGCGAGGCGTTGATCGAGACCAGCAGCCCGGCCCCGGCGGACCGGGTGGCCGGGACGCGGCCGCCGTCCTGCCAGAGGTCCTCGCAGATGGCGAGGGCCACGTCGATGCCGTGGACCCGGATCACGGGCATGGTGTCGCCCGGCACGAAGTACCGGAACTCGTCGAAGACGCCGTAGTTGGGCAGGTGGTGCTTGGCGTATCTGAGCACCACCTCGCCGCGGTGCAGCACGGCGCCCGCGTTGCGCGGGGCGCCCGCGGGCTGGCCGTAGCGGGGCTGGGTGTCCGACCGGTCGAGATAGCCGACGATCACCGGGAGCTCCCCGAGGCCCTCGGCGGCCAGGCGCGCCGCGAGGCCGGTCAGCGCCTGCCGGGACGCCTCGACGAACGAGGAGCGCAGCGCCAGGTCCTCGACGGGATAGCCGGTCAGCATCATCTCGGGGAAGGCGGCGAGGTGCGCGCCCTGCTCGGCGGAGTGCCGGGTCCAGTGCACGACCGCCTCGGCGTTCGCGGCGATGTCGCCGACCGTCGAGTCGATCTGATTCAGAGCGAGACGTAGTTGAGGCACCCCGCCAGTGTAATCGTCAAAGCGACGCGATGGGGGGTGGAGCGGGCGTGCGGCGCCCGGCTCCACCCCGCCGGCGGGCTACTTCCGGTAGCCGAGGACCGTCATCATCCCGGCCTCCGAGTGGTAGACGTTGTGGCAGTGGACCATCCACAGCCCCGGGTTGTCCGCGTCGAAGTCCACGGTCAGCGTCCGCCCCGGCAGCACCAACGCCGTGTCCTTGCGAGCCCCGCCGGCCCCGCCCGCCAGCGCGAACGTGTGGCCGTGCAGATGCACCGGATGCCACATCGACGTTGTGTTGGCGAAGACCATCCGCACCCGCTCGCCCGCGCTCACCGGGTGCCGCGCGTCCGGCCGGTACGGCTTCCCGTCGAAGGCCCAGTCGTACTTCGCCATCCCGCCGGTCAGCGTCAGCCTCACCGTCCGGTCGGGCGCCTTCGGCGGCAGCGCCACGGACGCGTCCGGCGCGAGCCGGTCGGCCGTGACCAGCCGCCCGGTCAGCTCCTTGGGACGTACGGAGGCGGTGGGCGCGGCCCCGCCACCGGTGCGCAGCACCGCGAGCGCCGCCGCCTTCTTCCCCTCGGCCTGCGCCACCAGCGGGAACGCCCCGTCGCCCGCCGTGACCAGCACGTCGTATCGCTCGCCCATGCCGAGCAGCAGCGCGTCCGCCGTCGTGTGCCGGACCGGGAAGCCGTCCGTGTGGGTCACCGTCAGCTCATGGCCGCCGAGCGCCACCCGGAACGCGGTGTCGCCGCCCGCGTTGACGATCCGCAGCCGGATGCGCTCGCCCGGCTTGGCCGTGAAGGAGGAAGGAGCTTGCGGCGTACGGCCGTTGACCAGGTAGTACGGATACGCGACGTCGCCCGCGTCGCCGCCGAGCAGCTCGCTGCCGGCGCCCATGAGCATGCGGGAGGGACCGGCGGGGGGTGTCCGCGTCGGCACGCCACCCATGTCTCCCATGTCGTGGCCGGAGTGGTCCATGCCGCCTCCGCTGCCCATCCCGCCCCTCAGCTCCGCCAGCACCGCGTCCGGCGTCGAGCCGTCCACCCCGTCGACCCAGTCGTCCAGGACGACGACCCACTCCCGGTCGTACGCCAGCGGCTCCTTCGGGTCCTCGACGATCAGCGGGGCGTACAGACCGCGGTCCTGCTGGACGCCGGAGTGCGGGTGGAACCAGTACGTGCCGGGGTGGGCGACGGCGAACCGGTAGGCGAACGACGCCCCCGGCGCGACAGGCCGCTGGGTCAGACCGGGCACGCCGTCCATGTCGTTGCGCAGGGCGAGGCCGTGCCAGTGCAGCGAGGTCGGCTCGGGGAGGTGGTTGGCGAGGGTGAGCGCGAGCGTGTCGCCCGCGGTGACCCGCACCTCCTGCCCGGGCAGCCGGTCGCCGTACGCCCAGGACCGGACCGTACGGCCGCCGCCCAGGTCGAGCGGGGTCGCGGTGGCGGTCAGCCGGACGTTCCGGACGGGCCCGGAGCCGCGCAGGGCCTCGGCGGCGACGACCTCGGGACCGGTGGGGTCGACGAAGCCGCCGGGAGTCGCCGAGGACTTGGAGCCGTGGTCCATGCCGTCCATGCCGTCCATGGAGCCGGAGCCCGAGCAGGCGGCGAGCAGGGCGCCGCCCGCGACGGCGGTGGTGGCGCCGAGCGCGGCGCGGCGGGTGGGGTGTGCGGACATGACTGGGTGCACCTCGTGGTGTGGGCATGCGGAAAAGTAGGGGCGCGTGTCCTGCTTCGCGCGCTCCTACTGCCGCAGCACCGACAAGGCGGCGACGGAACTCCCGTAGGGAGGGGTTGGGTTGGGCCACAGGGGCCGCGGGATCCGGCCGCGTCCGGCGGTCGCGCCCGGCGTCCGGCCGCGCGCCGACAGCAGCCGTACGGCGAGCAGGGCGAGGCCCCACACCCCGAGCACCGCGAGACACACGGAACCGGGGTCCATCCCGCGCATGGGCTCGTGGCGGGGAGCGGCGGCCCGGTGGTGACCGGCCGTCGCGGGCGCGGCCATGGCCATCGAGGCGTGCTCCCCGGCCGTCGGCGCGGTGTGCTCCGTCGGATGCCCGACCGTGTGCATCGTAAAGATGCCGAAGAGCAGCGCGGCGCAGAGCAGAAGCTGCCCGTACGCCGTCGTCCTCCTCGCGGTCACCATGGACCGCACCTTACCCCCGCCCGGTATCGCCCGACGTGCGGGACCGGCGTGCCCCGGCGAGCATGACCCCATGACGACCACGGACGCGGCCGAAGAGGACGTACCCACCTCGCGCGTCCGGCCCGCGGTGGTCCTGCTGGCACTCGGCGCGCTCGCGTACACCGCGTGGGTGCTCGAAGTGGTCGTCCACACCGGTCTCGACCCCGTACAGACGTATGTGAGCGAGCTCGCCGCGGCCGACCAGCCGCTCGGCGGGCTCTTCCGGGCGACGGACCTGACGGCCGGGGCGCTGGTGTTCGCCGGGTCGGCGGGGGCGCTGTGGCGGTGCGACCGGCGGCCCTGGCCGGTGGCCGGGTGGGCGGGGCTCGTGCTGTTCGGGGCGGCGACCGTGGCCGACTCCCGGCTGCCGCTGAGCTGCGCGCCGACCGTCGACCCCGAGTGCGCGGCCCGCGAGACGGCCGGTCTGGTCCCGGCCACGCACACCGCGCACGCGGTGAGCAGCAGCGTTGCGATGACAGGCGCGCTGGTAGGCGTCGTGGCGCTCACCGTCGCGGCCCGCCGCTACGGCCGATGGGCCCCGCCGGCCTGGTTCGGGCCGGTCCTGGTGGTGCTCGAACTGGCCGTCACCGTCTGGACGCTGACCGCCATCGCCGCGTTCGAGGCCGGGCGCGGCACCTGGTCGCTGGGGGCCGGACAGCGGTTGCAGGTGCTGTTCGTGGCGGTGTGGCTGGGGGTGCTCGCGTACGCGGTCGCGCGCGAGAATCGAGTATGACGTTCGTACGGATCGACGGGGTGCCGCACCATGTGGTGGTGGCGGGCAGCGGTCCGCCCGTGCTGCTCAGCGCGGGCCTGGGCATGGCCTGGTTCGACTGGGACGAGGTGGCGGCCCTGCTGGCCCCCCACCGCACGGTGGTCCGCTTCGACCGCCCAGGCCACGGCCTCTCCGGCCCGGCGGTGGCGCCGCCGACGGCCTCGGGGGAGGCGCACCGGATCGCGGCGGTGCTGGACGCGGTGGGGGTTTCCGGGCCGGTGACGGTGGTGGGGCACTCGATCGCGGGCTTCCACGCGGAGGCGTACGCCCGGCTGCACCCGGACCGCACGGCCGCGCTCGTCCTGGTGGACTCCAGCGTGGAGCCGGAGGCGAGGGTGCCGGTGGCGGCGGGGACGCGGGTGGTGTCGGCGCGGGTGGCGGGGGCGGTGCTGGCGGCGGCGGGTCTGCCGGCGGCGCTCGGCCCGCTGCTGCGCCGGGCCACGGTCCGCCTCTCCCGCACGGGCGGCGCCGACCCGGCCCCGCGCGCCTTGGTCCGCCGCTGCTACCGCACCTCCCGGTTGTGGCGGGGCCTGCTCCTGGAGAACGCCCGCTACCGCCCGGTGGCAGCGGAACTCCTCACCCTCCGCGACCTCTTCCCCCTGCCCCCGATCCCGGTGACGGTCCTGGCGGCCGCCACCGGCGGCCCGTCGTGGCTCGCCCGCCAACGTGCCCTGGCGGACACGCTGCGGGGCGACCTGCAAGTGGCGGAGGGGGCGGGGCACTTGGTGATGCTGGACGCGGCGGGGGTGGTGGCGGAGACGATCCTGAGGGCGGTTTCCCCCACCCCGCCCGTGACCGAAGTTCCAGAGTAGGGGTTCTGTCCCGCCCGGCGGTCGTGGTCTCTTCAAGGCTTGTCCCGTCGGGCAGCGCTGCCCCGTACCGAGCGAACAAAGGGCGGACGCGCCGGTATAGGAGTCTTGGTCAGCCGAATGCGTCGGCGGGCAGTACGGGTGTCGCGCTCTCCTGTGCGAGCGTCAGCGCCTCGCACAGCTTCACAGCAGAGCCCATGCGCAGTGCGCCAAGCTCGACGTACGCGCGCCCCCGCACGGGCCGTGAGCCCGGAACTCGTGGCGCTGTACGGCCAGCGGGCGGACGTGCCGGTGTCCGTGTACGTGGATCTCCTTGCGACGGCACGGGAGCAGATCGACGTGTTGGTGTACGCCGCCGTGTTCCTTCACGAGGCCTACCCCCGATTGAATGACTTGCTCAGAGAGGGTGCGGCCGGAGGGTGCTCAGTACGGATTGCCCTGGGCGACGCCGACAGTGCAGACGTTCAACAGCGCGGTCAGGAAGAGAAGTTCGGCCACGGCATCGAGAGCCGTTGCCGTCTGGCACTCATGCACTACCGGCTCTTGCTGGAGGTACCCGGCATCGAGCTGCGAACCCACGCGACTACGCTCTACAACAGCGTGTACCGCGCTGACGACCAGGTGTTGGTCAACGCCCACGTATGGGGCGTGAACGCCTATGGTGCGCCTGTATGGCATCTCCGGCGCCACGGGAGCGGGGGCATGTTCGACACCTACGCGGAGAGCTTCAACGCCGTATGGGAGATGGCCCGCCCCGTGGAAGGGTGATCGCATGGCACGGACCGAGTACTACGACGACCCGAACGCACCGAAGCCCGACAGCCTGGTCGTTGCCGCCTCTGCCGTCGTCACGGACGACCAGGGACGCATCCTGCTCCAGCGGCGCCGGGACAACGACTTGTGGGCGCTTCCCGGTGGAGCCATGGACATGGGGGACTCGCTGCCCGGTACGGCCGTCCGGGAGGTCAAGGAAGAGACGGGCCTGGACGTGGAGATCACGGGGTTGGTCGGCATGTACACGGACCCCCGGCACATCATCGCGTACAGCGACGGAGAAGTTCGCCGGCAGTTCGCCGTCGTCTTCACGGCACGCGTGGTCGGCGGGAAGCTCGCCATGTCGGACGAGTCGACAGAGCTGCGCTACGTCCCGCCCGACGACTTCGACGTGCTGCCCATGCACCACACCCAGCGGCTACGGCTGACGCACTACCTGGAGCACCGGGATCGGCCCTACCTCGGCTGAGCCACCGAGGTTCGATCGGCTTCGCGGGGTCCGGGGCGGATCCCCCGGGGAGGCCGCCCTTACCCCTTCCGACCCCGGCGCGGCAAGAAACCCGCCCCGGAACCGAATCCGGTCCCGGGGCAGGCGTACTGCCAAGGGGCGCGGGCAACTGCGCGACCAGCTGAAGACGGCCCGCAGTCGACAGCGCACCCAGCGAACAGCTAACGGCGCCAGCCGTAAGACGCCACGTAGCCGCGGGACGGGGTGCCTACGCCCGTCACGTCGTCGTAGCCGCGCACCGCGTGCAGCGAGCTGTCCTTGCCCAGCGTGCGCACCGACGTCGCGAGACCGCCCGCCGCGTCGACGCTGTTCACGAAGTCCACCCGCGCCACCGCGAGGTCACGCGCACCCAGCGGGTGGTCCGTGACGTCGTGGTACAGGGGCGAGCCGTAGCGCGCGTAGATCGACGGGTTCGCGAAGCCGATCGGGAAGTGACGGGCCTGCTGCGCCAGCGCCTGGACGCCCGCGATGACCGGCGCCGCCAGCGACGTGCCGCCGATGCGGTACTCGTCGTACTTCACCGCACCATCGGGGAACGTCTGCGTCTGGCCGACCAGGAAGCCCGTGTTGGGGTCCGCGACCGCCGCGATGTCCGGGATCGTACGCATGCGCGACGAACCGTTCGCCTTCGCCAGCGCGTCCGGGACCACTCCCCGCTGGTAGAACGGCTGCTTCACCGTCGAGCTGGTGCCGCCGCCCGCGCCCGAGGTGTACGCGCCGGGGAAGGCTGTCCAGCTCTTGCCGTCCGCCGCCAGCGAGGCCTTCAGCGTGCCCCAGCCCGTCTCGAACTTGTACGTGTCGCCCTTGCCGACCGCCAGCGAGGTGCCGCCGACCGCCGTCACCCACGCCGAGTTGGCCGGGGTGTCGACCTGCTTCTTGCCGGTGTTGGCGACCTCGTCGCCGTCGTCGCCGGAGGAGAAGTAGAAGCCGATGCCCTCGACCGCGCCCAGCTTGAACGTCTGGTCGTAGGCCGCCGCGACGTCCGGCGTCTCGTTGGCCTCGATGTCGCCCCACGAGTTGGAGACGATGTCGGCCAGGTGGCTGTCGACGACCTTGTTCAGCGCGTCGAGCAGATCCGGGTCGTTGCAGGACGCGCCCGCCACGTACACGATGTCCGCGTCCGGCGCGACCGCGTGCACGGCCTCGACGTCCAGCGACTCCTCGCCGTACCAGCCGGCCGCGTCGCACGCCTCCACGCTGTTGTAGTCGGCGGGCTTCACCTCGCTGTACTGGCCGTGCCTGTACGACTTGTCGCCGTTGCGCAGCGCGTACTGCTGGGCGTCCTTCGCCATCGTCGGCGAGGCGTACGCGTCGGTGATCGCGACAGTCACGCCCTTGCCGGTGTAGCGGCCCGCGCCGTACGCCGCCCGCAGCTGCTTGCCCGTGTACCCCTTGACCGCGTACGGGACCTTGGTGCCGTACGCGTCCGGCAGGGTGGTGGCGATGTTCGAGCCGTAGTACGTCGAGAACGGCCCCGAGTTCTTGAAGGCCGGGCCCGGCGCGGGCAGCGTCTCGTGGTGCGTCGCCTTGTGCGGGGCGTTGTCCAGACCGGTCACGGTGAGCACCGCGTCGGCCAGCGCGCCCGGCGCGGAGGCGGTCTTCACCGGGGCGCGGTAAGTGCGCCCGCTCTTGCGGTAGTTGTGGAGCGGGGTGGCGAACGCCTTCTCGGCGGCGGCGACGTCGCCGGAGACCGAGATGTAGTGCTGGTTGGTGCCCGTGACGGTCAGCCCGGCCGACTTCAGCCAGCCGGTGACCGCCGCGATCTGCTCCTTGGTCGCCCCGAAGCGCCGCTGCGTCTGCGCGGGCTCAAGGAACTTCCCGTACGACGCCGAGCGCGGGTCGGACACGGCCGCGGCGTACGCGGCGAGGCCCTTGGCGTCGCGGCCCGCGAGGTAGACCCGCGCGTCGAGCTTGTTCGTGGTCGCCGTGGCGCCCTGGTCGGCGGCGCCGGTGGCCCACGCGGGCTTCGTGCCCGTGAGGGCGGCCCGCCCGGACGGCACGGGGTCCGCCGCGTGGGCGGACGGTATGCCGAGAGCGAGCGCGCCGGCGAGCAGAGGCAGTGTCGCTGCCATGCTCACGGCACGCCGCCTGGTGCGGCTGGTTCTCAATGTGACCCCCTGCATGAGGCTCTTCACCTGGGAGGCATGCGCACTTGATCTGCACATGCACAGCGTCACTCTGGTGAGGAACGGTTCATGCGGGGGACATGCGAGTCCCAAGAGAAACCCAAGTCCCGCCGGGGTGGTGGGACTTGGGTTCTTTTGGTGACTGAAATGCCGACTCGGGCGGATTGTGTACACCGCCCGGCCCGGGGCCGCTCACCGCGTTACGTACGCGGGGTGGCCCCCCGCGCCTTCAGCATCCCGGCCATCAGGTCGATCTCCGACTGCTGGGAGTCGACCATGCCCTGCGCCAGAGCGCGCTCCACCCCGGTCGTACACCGCTGGGCGCACCCCTGGGCCATGTGGATACCGCCCTTGTGGTGCTCGGTCATCAGCTGGAGGTAGAGGATCTCCGACTGCTTGCCGTCGGCCGCGCGCAGCCGGTCGAGCTCGGTGTTGGTCGCCATGCCGGGCATCAGCGCGCCGTCCGCGCCGGGCTCGCTGCCCATGCCCATCCAGGCCATCGGCAGCCGGTCCGGCTCGGACTTGGGTAGCCCCCACAGGTCGAGCCAGCCGATCAGCATGCCCCGCTGGTTGGCCTGGGTGTTGGCGATGTCGTACGCGAGGCGGCGGACCTCCTCGTCCTTGGTGCGGTCGCGCACGACGAACGACATCTCCACCGCCTGCTGGTGGTGGACGGCCATGTCGCGCGCGAATCCCGCGTCCGCCGAGGCCGCCACCGGGGTGTGCTCGGCCGGCTCGGAGTCCCCGCCGGTGGCACTCGCGACCGTGGCCACCGTCGCGAACACCAGGGCCGCCACGACCGCCGCGAGGGAGGCCCAGTAGGTGCGGTTCACTTCTGGTCCAGCCCGCCCGTGCACGCCGCGCCCGGCTCCGGCGTCTGCGCGCCCTGCACGTACTTGGCGAAGAACTGGTTGACCCGCGGGTCGTCCGCGCTGGTCACGGTGACCTGCTTGCCCCAGGCGCTGAGCATGATCGCCCCGGCCTGGTCCTGGTAGGGGCTCATCAGCGAGTACGGCGTCTTGGAGACCTTGTCGGAGAGCTTCTGCACATCGGCGGCGGGCGCCTTGTCGTTGTACGTCACCCACACCGCCCCGTGCTCCAGCGAGTGCACCGCGTTCATGTCGGGGAGCGCCTTCTTGTAGACGACGCCGCCGCAGTTCATCCACACCTGGTTGTGGTCGCCGCCGACCGGCGGCTTCATCGGGTACGACACCGTCTTGGTGACGTGGTTGCGGCCGAGCTTCTTCGGGTCCCAGTCCTTCTCGCCGGCGATGGTCGCCTTGGCATCGGCGGCCTTCTGCGCCTGCTGCTTGTCCTTGTCGTCGGACTGCTTGTTCAGCAGGTACGCGCCGACGCCGACGAGCCCGGCGACGATCGCCACCGACACGGTGACGGCGACGATCTTGTTGCGCCGCTCGCGGGCCTGCTCGGCGCGGCGCATCTCGGCTATCCGCGCCTGGCGGGAGTTCTTCGATTCCTTGGTGGCCATGGGGGCTCAAGTCCTTCTGGTGATGGGGGAGTCGGGGGAGGATCTTCGGACCCCGCGAGGCCCGTTGCCGCTCAGGGGCGCGGGGCTGTGTCATGTGCGGCTCCGCCGCGATGGGGGTCCCCCCTGCTCGAGCGCAGTCGAGAGCTTGGGGGCGCGACCAGCCCAAGACGGTCCGCAGCCAAACAACCGCACAACCAGCGGAGCTACGTCCGCAGGACTTGAAGGACATGAAGGTCAGGGGCCCGGGGCCGAGCCCCGGACGGCGCAGGCGCCCCCGCGGGCGAGGTCGCAGCGGCCCGCACCGCATGTCCGGCCCCCGGCGCCGAGGTGTCGATCGGCGACGGCGCCGTGAGCACGGCCGGGTCGGCGTGCGGGAAGAGCCCGCAGTCGCCCCGGTCGTACGGACAGCTGTACTGCGCCGCGCCGCTCACCGGCATGGCGTGGTGTGCCCGGGGGGCCGGGTCGGCGCTCGCCCCGCCGCCCGCGGTGAGGCAGAGGAAGAGCGCGCCGAGGAGCGTCGCCATGGCGCTCACCAGCGCCACAGGACGTGAGATGCGAAGGCGTCGCACTCCCCCCATAGGCGCAGATGCTAAGCGAGGGAGCGCGACGCGCGGCAGGGCGGGGTCGGCCAAGATCCGGCCACCCGGCCACCGGGCCGCCACGGCCCGGGCAGCCGTGTGGGGCGGTTCCGTCGGCGGCCGGGCCCGGACCCGGAGGTCAGCCCACGTGGACGCGCGGCCGCCGCTTCAGGTCCGGTTCGGCGCGCCGCAGCACCTCGCGGGTCACCGGGGCGACCTCGCCGTCGCCGAAGACCAGGAAGCGCAGCAGATGGCTGAGCGGGTGGCCCTCGGTCCAGTTGAAGTACGCGTGCGGCACCTCGCCGGTGCGCTCGCGCAGCTTCATCATCACCGCCGCGATGGTGTTGGGCACCACCGCGCCCTCCACCCGCAGCCTGCGCACCCCGTGCTTCTCGTCGCCGTGCACGGTCAGCTCGGTGGTGAAGTCCGAGGAGTTCTGCACGAACACCTCCAGGAACAGCACCGGCCGCCCGTCCGGGATGTGGGTCTCCTCGCGCTGGCTGTACTCCTTGGCGCGGTACTCCCGGGTGCTGTGCTCCTGCGGCTCGTTGGCGATCAGCCGCAGCGGCCCGCTCGCGGCCGCCTCGTCGATGAACCGGCTCGCCGCCTCGTCGAAGGTCACCTCGGTGGCCCGCAGCTCGAACGCCCGGTGCACCCGGGACGCGAACGACGACAGCAGGATGGCGAGGATGAACAGCAGTGCGATCTTGAGACCGTCGGGCCGCTCGATGACGTTGGTGACCAGGGTGTACGCGAAGACGGCGGTGATGGCGCCGAACCCGAGGGCGGCGGCCCGCCTGCCCCGGTGCAGTACGGCGACGGTCGAGGCGAACGACGCCGACAGCATCAGGACGAGCACCCCGGTCGCGTACGCGCCGCTCTGCGCGTCGACGTCGGCGTCGAACCACCAGGTGATGAAGAAGGCGATCGCCACGAAGATCAGCACCAGCGGGCGCACCGCGCGGGTCCACTCCGGGGCCATGCCGTAGCGCGGCAGATAGCGCGGAACGAGGTTGAGCAGCCCGGCCGTCGCCGACGCCCCGGCGAACCAGAGGATCGCGATGGTCGACACGTCGTACACCGTGCCGAAGGCCTCGCCCAGGTGCTGGTGGGCGAGATAGGCGAGCGCGCGGCCGTTGGCGCCGCCGCCCGTCTTGAACTCCGCCTCCGGGATGAGGATCGTCGTGGCGAGGCTGGAGACCAGCAGGAAGCCGCTCATGACGAGGGCGGCGGTGGTGAGCAGCTTGCGGGTGTCGCGGATGCGGCCGAACGGCTTGGCGTACGTGTCGGAGGCGTCCCCCGTGATCTGCGGCATCACCGCCACGCCCGTCTCGAAGCCGGACATGCCGAGCGCGAGCTTGGGGAAGACGAGCAGCGCCACGCCGACCATCGCCAGCGGCGAGGAGTGCTCGGCGCTCACCGCGTGCCACCAGTCGTCGACCACCACCGGCTCGGTGGCGATCTTGCCGACGGCGGTGGCGAGGACCACCAGGTTGAGCGTCAGATAGACGGCCACCAGCACCACGGCGACGCCGATGGCCTCCTTGAACCCCTTGAGGAAGACCGCGCCGAGGGCGGCGACCAGAGCCAGCGTGATCCAGAGGCTGGAGCCGTGCAGCCAGTCGGGGGCGAAGGGGTTCTCCACCACGTGGGCCGAGGCGTCGGCCGCCGACAGGGTGATGGTGATCATGAAGTCGGTGGCCGCGAAGCCGAGCAGCACCAGGACGAAGATCTTCCCCGCCCACCAGGGCAGCAGCCGCTCCAGCATGGCGATGGAGCCTTCGCCGTTGGGGGACTCCTTGGCGACGCGCCGGTAGACCGGCAGCGCGCCGAGCAGGGTCAGCGCGATCAGTACGAGAGTGGCCATCGGCGAGAGCAGTCCGGCCGCGAGGGCCGCGATGCCGGGCTGGTAGCCGAGGGTGGAGAAGTAGTCCACACCCGTCAGGCACATCACCCGCCACCACGTGTGGCCCTTGTGTTCCTGCGGCGGGGTGCCGTGCGGGCCGGGGTGGCGCGCGGAGTTCTCGGACAGGCCGTCCAGGAGCCAGGCACGCCAGCGGCGGACGGCAGGCTCCCTCGCAGGCTGGGCGGCGACGGTATCCGGGGGCTCCATCTGGGTGCCGGTCATCCTGCGGTTCTCCATAGACGTACTCGTTGGCAGTACTCGGGTCCGTGCCCGGTGGCCGTAATCGACCGTTGCGGGGACGTTTCTGCATGCGACGAGGAGTGAGTATCCCCCACAGCCTCGCCCCGGGCGGCACCCGGTGCGACTGTGGGGAGGTGACGTGCCGCAGGTCATAGCGGGTGCGTAATGTGGCGGTAATCCCGGGCCCTGATACTGATGTTTCCCCCTCATGCCCGGGCGGTGGTGCACAGACCGTCTGAACTGCAAGGATGTGGCTATGGACAAGCAGCAGGAGTTCGTGCTCCGTACTCTCGAAGAGCGTGACATCCGGTTTGTGCGTTTGTGGTTCACCGATGTGCTCGGCTTCCTGAAGTCGGTCGCGGTGGCTCCTGCCGAACTGGAGCAGGCGTTCGACGAGGGCATCGGCTTCGACGGGTCGGCCATCGAGGGCTTCGCTCGGGTGTACGAGTCCGACATGATCGCCAAGCCGGACCCGAGCACGTTCCAGATCCTGCCGTGGCGCGCGGAGGCCCCGGGCACCGCGCGGATGTTCTGCGACATCCTGATGCCCGACGGCTCCCCGTCCTTCGCGGACCCGCGCTTCGTCCTCAAGCGCATCCTCGCCAAGACCTCGGACCTGGGCTTCACCTTCTACACCCACCCCGAGATCGAGTTCTTCCTGCTGAAGGACAAGCCGCTGGACGGCACCCGCCCGGTGCCCGCCGACAACTCCGGCTACTTCGACCACACCCCGCAGAACGTCGGCATGGACTTCCGCCGCCAGGCGATCACCATGCTGGAGTCGATGGGCATCTCGGTCGAGTTCAGCCACCACGAGGGCGCGCCGGGCCAGCAGGAGATCGACCTCCGCTACGCCGACGCGCTCTCCACGGCCGACAACATCATGACGTTCCGCCTGGTCATGAAGCAGGTGGCGCTTGAGCAGGGCGTCCAGGCGACGTTCATGCCGAAGCCGTTCTCGGAGTTCCCCGGCTCCGGTATGCACACCCACCTCTCCCTCTTCGAGGGCGACCGGAACGCGTTCTACGAGTCGGGCGCCGAGTACCAGCTCTCCAAGGTCGGCCGCTCCTTCATCGCGGGCCTGCTCAAGCACGCCGCCGAGATCTCGGCCGTCACCAACCAGTGGGTCAACTCCTACAAGCGCATCTGGGGCGGCTCGGAGCGCACGGCGGGCGCGGGCGGCGAGGCCCCCTCGTACATCTGCTGGGGCCACAACAACCGCTCCGCGCTGATCCGCGTGCCGATGTACAAGCCCGGCAAGACCGGCTCCTCCCGCGTCGAGGTCCGCTCCCTGGACTCCGGCTGCAACCCGTACCTGGCGTACTCCCTGCTCCTCGCGTCCGGCCTCAAGGGCATCGAGGAGGGCTACGAGCTCCCTGCGGGCGCCGACGACGACGTCTGGGCGCTCTCCGACTCCGAGCGGCGTGCGATGGGCATCGAGCCGCTGCCGCAGAACCTCGGCGAGGCGATCTCGCTGATGGAGCGCAGCGAACTGGTCGCCGAGACGCTCGGCGAGCACGTCTTCGACTTCTTCCTGCGCAACAAGAAGCAGGAGTGGGAGGAGTACCGCTCCGAGGTCACCGCGTTCGAGCTGCGGAAGAACCTGCCCGTCCTTTAGGGGTAGGGCATTCGGGTGAGCCGGGCGGGCGGGTCGGTCCGTCGGGGTATGTCATGGCAGGGGCGGTCGGAAGCCGTCCCGCGCCATGCACTGCGAGGAGCACTCCCATGACCCAAGGCCTCAAGACGATCATCTATCCCGTCAAGGACATCGCCCGGGCGAAGGCCCTGTTCGGCGGGCTCCTGGGCGCCGATCCCGTGATGGACGAGCCGTACTACGTGCAGTTCAACGCGGGGGGCCAGGAAGTGGGCCTCGACCCCAACGGCCACGGCAAGGGGATGACGGGGCCGGTCCCGTACTGGCACGTCGACGACATCAAGAAGTCCGTGAAGACGCTGCTCGAAGCCGGCGCGGAGTCGATCCAGGACGTCCAGGACGTCGGCGGCGGCCGGCTGACGGCGTCGGTGAAGGACGCCGACGGCAACGTCATCGGGCTGGTCCAGCCGTCCTGAGGTACGTACGGGAGGCCCGCCCGGGCGCGTGGGGCGGGCCTCCCGGCGCGTCCGGGACCGGCGGCCGGGGGAATACCGCCCGGCGGCGGCCGGTTGCGGCTGCTGGGAGCCAGCCGGTCCCGCCGTGCGACCAGAGGATTGAGCATGCCGTTCGTCCATGTCGAGTACTCGGAAGGTCTCGCCGAGACCTTCGACCGCCAGGCCTTCGCGCGCGAGGTGCACGCCGCCGCGCCGGGCATCGTCGACGCCCCGGCCGTGGCCTTCAAGACCCGCTTCCGGCGGATAGAGGAGTCGTACTTCGGCGAGGGCGACGAGAACCTCGACGCCCTCTTCATCCAGCTCTCGATCCTCACCGGCCGCACCCGGGAGGCCCGCGAGAAGCTCGCCGAGACGGTCCGCGACATCGCCCTCAAGCAGGCGACGGCCCCGGAGGGCCGCCGGCTGCACGTCATGGTCGAGGTCCGCGAGATGGAGCGGGAGTCGTACCGCTTCCACAAGGACTGACCGCCCCGCTCTTCCCGCACCCCCGGCGCCGCTGCCATCCTTGGCCCCCGTGTCCGTATGGATGGCGTGCGTCGGGGGGCTGTACGGCCCCGCCGCCCCCGGGATCAGCCCAGAAACGCCGGAGCCAGCCCTGCGGTCAGCAGCCGGTGCGGGCTCCCCGTGCCGTCCGCCGGGAGCGTGTACAGGTCGGCCCCGTAGTCGCCCGGCAGGGAGTACGTCACCGTCCTGTCGTCCTGCCAGACCAGTTGGTCGTCCACGCTGCGCGGCTCCGCCAGGGCCGTCTCGTGCATCGTGGTGAGGTCCAGGACGTACAGGCGCCAGGGCGCGTCCGCCGGGAGGCCGGGGACGCGCTTCTTGAAGGCGAGGCGGGTGCCGTCGGGGGAGAGGGACGGGCACTCCAGGTTGGTGCGGAGTGTGGTGACCTTGCGGGCGGGGAGGTCGCCGCGGACCAGATAGGTCTTCTGGCCCGTCGCCATCGTCGCGTAGAAGTGCTCGTCGTCGGCGAAGGTGACGCCCCAGAAGTTCACGTCGGAGGCGCGGTACGGGTGCCCGTCGCGCTCGATCGCGAAGTCCTCCAGGGTCTTGGTCAGCCGGCCCGTGCGGGTGTCCAGGATCGCCGTGCGGGTGGAGAAGTCGGTGCCCGCGTACGAGTCGCCGCCCACGAAGACCGTCCAGGCGGCCAGATGGCCGGACGGGGAGACCCGCGCCCGGGTCGGGATGCCCGGCAGGCTGTAGTGGGCGCGCTCCTTCAGCCGCGCGTCCAGGATCACCGCCCGGTAGCCGTCCTGCACCGCGCCCCGCTCGGCCCGCAGGCACACCCCGGTCCCGGCGGCGGCGTAGAAGCGCAGGCACTTGACCCCGGAGGCGGTGCGCGGCCCCGACGGAACGGCGGCCGGGACCGTGGCGAGCTCGTCGCGGTGCGGGCCCCAGGCCATGTTGCGGAAGACGATCCGGCGGCCGGAGTCCGGGGCGAGCGAGACCTGGCCGCCCTTCACCGGCGGGCCGCCCGCCTGCTCCCGGTTCTTGCGGTCCTCGCGGCCCGCCGCGTGCAGCACGGACGCGGTGGCCACGCCCGCGAGGACGACCAGGGCCGTCACGAGGACGATCAGTTTGCTGCGGAGGGTCATGCGGGCCTTCCCTCGATCCGGGCTGTGTCCGCCGGGCGCAGGAGAACCGCACCCGCCGCGCACACCGCGAGCGCCACGGCCGCCGTGGCCAGGGCTGTGCGGTCGCCCCACGCGGTCCACGCCGCGCCGAAGGCGATCGAGCAGACGAAGCGGGCCGACGCCTGGCCGGTCTGGATCAACGCCAGCCCGCTGGAGCGGAGTTCGGCCGGGACGGCGCCCGCCGCCGCGGCCATCAGGACGCCGTCGGTCGCCGCGTAGAACAGGCCGTGCAGGGCGAGGACGACGTACGGGAGCGCCGCGCCGCGCCAGCCCGGCAGCAGCAGGGCGTACGCGCACAGCAGGGCCGCGTGGCCGCCGAGGAAGACCTGCCAGCGGCCCACCCGGTCGGCGAGGCGGCCCAGCGGGACGGCAAGCAGCAGGAAGGCGGCCGCCGTCCCGAGCGGCAGCAGCGCGAACCAGCGGTCGGGCACGTCCAGGCGCCGCTGGAGCAGGAGGTAGACGAAGGAGTCGCTGACCGTGGCCAGGCCCAACAGCAGGGCACAGAGGGCGAGTCGGCGCACCTCGCGCTCGCCGAGCAGGGCGAGGGCCGCCTTGAGCGAGGCGCGCGGCGCGTCGGGGGCCCGTTCGGGGGCGGTGCGCGCGGGGACGAACAGCACCAGGACGAGGACGCCGACCGCCGCCACGCAGAAGCTCACCGTGAAGACGGCGTCGTAGCCGTCCACCGCTTGACGGAGGATCAGAAACGCTGCCAGCGGCCCGAGCAGGGCGCCCGCCGTGTCCATCGCGCGGTGCACGCCGAACGCCCGCCCGCGCGCCTCGGGCGCCGAGGCCAGCGAGATCATCGCGTCGCGCGGCGCCGTGCGCAGCCCCTTGCCGGTCCGGTCGGCCGCGAGCACCGCGCCGATCACCGGCAGCGAACCCGCCACCAGGAGCAGGGGTTTGCACACCGCGGACAGGCCGTAGCCGAAGACCGCGACGGCCTTGTGGCGCCCGCCCCGGTCGGCCAGGTGCCCGCCGATGAGCCGGACGAGCGCGCTGAAACCGTTGTAGACGCCGTCGAGCAGGCCGAAGCCGAGCGGCGACAGACCGAGGCCGGTGACCAGGTAGAGCGGCAGGACGGCGGTGACCATCTCCGAGGAGACGTCGGTGATCAGGCTGACCGCGCCCAGCGCGAGCACGGTCGGGGCCACTGACTGGAAGGGGCGGCCCGAAGGGCCTCGTTGAGGGGTGGCGGCCGGGCGGCGGGCGGGACGCCGCCCGGTGGTGAGCCGGGCGGCGGGGGCCGCGGGAGTGCTGCGGCTGTCTGCTACGTACACGTCAGGAGGCCCAGATGCCCGTGATGTCCGAGGCGTTGGCGGCCTGACCGGCGTGCGTGGTGCCGTACATGTCCTCGATCGTGCGCAGGACGTTGTAGTGGTTGTACGTCGTCGAGGACGACGAGCCCGGGATGACCTGCTGGCCGTAGAGGACGGTCGCGATCTTGTTGCCCGCGAGCCGGTTGTCCTCGTCGAAGGTGACCACGAGCAGGCTGTTGTGGGTCTTGGCCCAGTCCGCGTACGCCTTCAGGTTGTTCTTCAGCCAGGTGTCACCGGTCGAGACCGAGCAGTCGTGCATGTCGCTGCACAGGTTCGGCACGACGTAGGAGACCTGCGGCAGTGTGGTGAAGTCGGTGGGGAACTGGGTCATCGTCCTGGCCGTGGAGGTCGGCACGTTGCTGAAGGCGAACCAGGGGTTGTGCTTGCGGGCGTATTTGCCGCTGCTGCAGGTGGTGGAGCCCTGGCTGGGCAGGGTCTCGTTGTAGCTGCCCCAGGTCTTGCCCGCGGCGATCAGCTCGGAGCCCAGGTTGGCCGCGGAGCTGAAGCCGGGGGTGTAGCAGCTGTCGTCCGTGACGCCCTGGTTGCTGCCCGAGAAGAGCTGGAGGTAGTTGGGCTGGCTCGGGTGCGTGACGCCGAACGACTGCGTGAGGTTGGCGCCGCCGCTCTTGAGCGAGTTGATGTAGGGGGCGCTGGAGCTGCCGATGACCTGGTTGTACGCGTGGTTCTCGAAGACCACGACCACGGTGTGGTCGGGGGTGGGCACGGTCGCCGTCGTCGAGGCGGCGGACGTGCCGCCGAGCCCGGCCCACAGGCCGGCGGACGCGGCCGCGAGGCCGACGGCGGAGAAGAGGGCGGTGCGGGTACGGCGGCGGGGTATGGACCAGCCGGACACGGCGGTACCTCCGGTGAGGGGGGGAATGTGGGGGGCGGTGCACCGAGAGGTTAGGGCGGGCAGTTGAAGACGGGAAGATCCGTGCGGGTGAAGGACTGGGGAACGGTTGGGTGAGGTTGTGGCTGCGTCCCTTTTTGGCCCGGCCTTTGTCTGCGGGTCGTGGGTGGCTGGTCGCGCAGTTCCCCGCGCCCCTAAGAATGCCGCTGCGCGGCAATCCCCTGGGCGTCCCGAAGGGGCGCATCTCAGGGGCGCGGGGAACTGCGCGAGCAACCCAGCACGGCCCGCAGTCGCGCTCGAAAGGGTTATGCCCCGTAGAAGAGGCGTTCTACCACCGCTCGCGCCCGCCGCGTCACACGGCGGTAGTCGTCCAGCATGTCCCCGACGTGGCCCGGCTCGTACCCGAGATAGCGGCCGACCGCCGCCAGCTCCCGTCCGTCGGACGGGAACGTGTCGCCGGCGCGGCCGCGCACCAGCATCACCCCGTTGCGCACCCGCGTCGCCAGCACCCAGGCGTCGTCCAGTATCACCGCGTCCTCGGTGGAGATCAGGCCCGCCGCGTGGGCGGCGGAGAGCGCGTCGCGGGTACGGGTGGTGCGCAGGCCCGGCTCGGCCCAGCCGTTCTGCATCTGGAGCAGCTGGACCGTCCACTCGACGTCCGAGAGGCCGCCGCGCCCCAGCTTGGTGTGGAGCGTGGGGTCGGCGCCGCGCGGCATCCGCTCCGACTCCATCCGGGCCTTGAGGCGCCTGATCTCGCGCACCGCGTCGTCCCCGAGCCCCTCGGCCGGGTAGCGCAGCGGGTCGATCAGCTCGATGAACCGCCGCCCCAGCTCCTCGTCGCCCGCCATCGGCTCGGCGCGCAGCAGCGCCTGGCTCTCCCACACCAGGGACCAGCGGCGGTAGTACGCGGCGTAGGAGGCCAGGGTGCGCACCATCGGGCCGCTCTTGCCCTCCGGGCGCAGATCCGCGTCGATCAGCAACGGCGGGTCGGCCGTGGGGAGTTGGAGCAGCCGGCGCATCTCGGCGACGACCCGGTGGGCGGTCTGCGTGGCCTCCTGCTCGTCGACGAACTCGCGCGGCTCGTGGACGAACAGGACGTCCGCGTCCGAGCCGTAGCTCAGTTCGTGCCCGCCGAAGCGGCCCATGCCGATGACCGCGAACCGGGTGGGCAGGAGCTCGCCCCACTCCGCCCGCACGGCCGCCCGCAGCGCGCCCGCGAGCGTCGCCGCGTTCAGGTCGGTCACCGCGTTCCCGACCCGGTCGACCAGCGCCCCCGGGTCCTCCTCGGCGGGGCGCTCCTCCGTGCCGTACGAGCCGATCAGATCGGCCGCGGCGGTGCGGAACAGCTCTCTGCGCCGTACGCCACGGGCCGCCGCGACCGCGCCCTCGGCGCTCTCGGAGCGGCCCACCGCGGCCAGCACCTCCTGCTCCAGCGGCTCGCGGACACGCGGCTTGAGACCCTCCGGGTCGCCCAGGATCGCCACCGCTTCCGGGGCCCGCAGCAGCAGGTCCGGGGCGAGGCGGCCGGCCGAGAGCACCCGGGCCAGGTTCTCCGCCGCCGCGCCCTCGTCGCGCAGCAGCCGCAGGTACCAGGGGGTCTTGCCGAGCGCGTCGGAGACCTTGCGGAAGCCGAGCAGGCCCGCGTCCGGGTCGGCCGAGTCGGCGAACCAGCCGAGGAGGACCGGCAGCAGGGTGCGCTGGATGGCGGCCTTGCGGGTCACGCCCGAGGAGAGCGCCTCCAGATGTCTCAGCGCCGCGGCCGGGTCCGCGTACCCCAGGGCCTCCAGGCGCTGTCCGGCCGCGCGCGGGCTCAGCCGGGTCTCGCCGGGGGAGAGCTGGGCGACCGCGTCGAGCAGCGGCCGGTAGAAGAGCTTCTCGTGCAGCCGTCGCACCACGGAGGCGTGCTTCTTCCACTCCCGGTTGAGGGTGCTGACCGGCTCGGTGCGCAGGCCGAGCGAGCGGCCCAGACGCCGCAGATCGGCCTCGTCCTCGGGCACCAGATGGGTGCGGCGCAGCCGGTACAGCTGGATGCGGTGCTCCATCGCGCGAAGGAAGCGGTACGCGTCGTCGAGCTGGGCGGCGTCCGCGCGCCCCACGTACCCACCCGCCGCGAGCGCGCCGAGGGCGTCCAGGGTGGTGCCGCTGTGCAGGGTCGCGTCGCCGCGCCCGTGCACCAGCTGGAGCAGCTGTACGGCGAACTCGACGTCCCGTAGCCCGCCCGGCCCCAGCTTCAGCTCGCGGTGGACCTGGGCGGCCGGGATGTTGTCGACGACGCGGCGGCGCATCTTCTGCACGTCGCCGACGAAGTTGTCGCGCTCGGCGGCCTGCCACACCAGCGGCGACACCGCCTCGATGTACGAGGCCCCCAGCTCCGGGTCCCCGGCCACCGCCCGTGCCTTGAGCAGCGCCTGGAACTCCCAGGTCTTCGCCCAGCGCTGGTAGTACGCGAGGTGCGAGGAGAGCGTGCGCACCAGCGGGCCGTTGCGGCCCTCGGGGCGCAGATTGGCGTCGACGGGCCAGATGGTGCCCTCGACGGTGGTCTCCGAGCAGATCCGCATCAGGTGCGAGGCGAGCCGGGTGGCGGCCTGGAGCGCCTTGCGCTCGTCGGCGCCGTCCGCGGGCTCCCCGACGAAGATCACGTCGACGTCGGAGACGTAGTTCAGCTCGTGGCCGCCGCACTTGCCCATCGCGATCACCGCGAGCCGGCATATCGCGGCGTCGTCGGGGGCCGCGGTCCGGGCGATGGCGAGGGCCGCCCGCAGCGTGGCGGTGGCCAGGTCCGCGAGCTCGGCGGCCGCCTCGGCCACATCGGTCGTCCCGCACACATCGCGGGCCGCTATGGCCAGCAGGCAGCTGCGGTAGGCGACCCGCAGCGACACCGGGTCCTGGGCCCGCGCCAGGCCCCGCTCGAACTCAGCGACCCCCGGATGCAGGTCCACGGCCTCGTAGGTCACGAGCGCGTGCCAGTCGCGCGGATGCCGGGCCAGATGGTCACCGAGCGCCTCGGAGGCTCCCAGGACCCCCAGGAGGCGGTCCCGCAGCGGCTTGGCGGTGATCAGGGTGTCGAGCAGCGCCTGCCGCTCGGCCGGGTCCTGCGCCTCCACGATCCGTACCAGCCCGGCGAGCGCCAGATCGGGGTCGGCGGTCGCCCCCAGCGCGTCCAGGAGCACCGGATCGGTCCGTACGGAGGCGAGCTCCGGGGTGTCGAGCAGCCGCTCGGCCGCCGACGGATCGGTGAACCCGAACCGCAGCAGCCGTGTGAAGGTGCTGCTCCTGCGCCCCGGCACCGCCGTCATCCCGCCGCCTCCCACTGCCACCGCGCCCGGCTCCGCGCCGGATCAAGGTCGGATCCGAGCCTATCCGCAGGGAGCCGGGTCGGGGCAGGCGAGGAACGGCTACGCGCGTGCGGGGCCGGTCGCCGCGCGGGCGCGTGGCGTGTCCTCGACCTGCCTCGCCAGGCGGTGCGGCAGCTTCCCGTACCAGGCGTACGAGACGAGGAAGCCGAAGGCCAGGCAGAGGATGCCGCCCACCGCGTCCAGCCAGAAGTGGTTGGCCGTCGAGACGATGACGACCAGGGTCGCCGCCGGGTAGAGCAGGCCGAGGATCCGTGCCCAGGGCGCCTTGGCGAGCGCGAAGACCGTCAGGCCGCACCACAGCGACCAGCCGATGTGCATGGACGGCATCGCCGCGTACTGGTTCGACATGTTCTTCAGGTCGCCCGAGGCCATCGAGCCCCAGGTCTGGTGGACCAGGACGGTGTCGACGAAGTTCCCGCCGTTCATCAGGCGGGGCGGGGCCAGCGGGTAGAAGTAGTAGCCCACCAGGGCCACGCCGGTGGTGGCGAAGAGGATCAGCCGGGACGCCGCGTAGCGGCCGGGGTGGCTGCGGAAGAGCCACACCAGGACACCGATGGTGACGACGAAGTGGAGTGTGGCGTAGTAGTAGTTCATCCCGGTGATGAGCCATGTCACCGAGTTGACGCCGTGGTTGACGGACTGCTCCACCGCGATGCCGAGGTGCTGCTCGACCGACCAGATCCAGTCGGCGTTGTCGAGCGCCTGCGACTTCTGTTCGGGGGCGGCGTTGCGGATCAGTGAGTACGTCCAGTAACTCACCGCGATCAGGAGGACTTCGAACCAGATCCGGGGGCGGCGCGGGGTGCGCAGCCGTTGGAGCAGCGTGGTGGGCGGTGCCGGGACCGGCGGCGTCGGCGCTTCGGTGACGTGCTCTTCGGAAACGGGTGTGGGCGCAGCCGACGCGGCGGCCGACGGGGTGTCCGCCGTACCTTCCAGAGTCTTCACGGTCATTTCACCCATAGCGAGAGAGTCTGCCAGATGGACCCACGCCCCGCAGATCGTCCTCCGGTCGGGTTCGGTCCGGATTCCTACTCCCCGTGGAGGACTCCTTACGGAGGAGGGGCCGACTCTTCCCCCGATTTTATGCCGAACCGGGCAGCCGCCCCACTGGAGAGCTACTTGGGAGCCGGTCCAGAAGCGGTTGAACCGCGTACCACCAGCTCGGGCATGAACACGAACTCGCTGTGCGGGGCCGGGGTGCCGCCGATCTCCTCCAGGAGGGCGCGGACCGCCGCCTGCCCCATGGCCGTCACCGGCTTGCGGATCGTGGTCAGCGGGGGATCGGTGAACGCTATGAGCGGGGAGTCGTCGAAGCCGACCACCGAGATGTCCTTCGGCACGTCGAGCCCGGCCTGGCGGGCCGCCCGGATCGCGCCCAGCGCCATCATGTCGCTGGCGCACACCACCGCCGTGCACCCCGCCGCGATCAGCGCGGTGGTCGCGGCCTGGCCGCCCTCAAGCGTGTACAGCGAGTGCTGGACCAGCGCCTCGGCCTCGGCCGTGGTCAGCCCCAGCGAGTCCTCCATCGCGGCCGTGAACCCCTCGATCTTGCGCAGCACCGGCACGAACCGCTTGGGGCCCACGGCGAGCCCGATGCGCGTGTGGCCGAGGGCTGCGAGGTGCGTGACCGCGAGCCGCATCGCCGCCCGGTCGTCGGGGGAGATGAAGGGCGCCTGCACCTTCGGCGAGAAGCCGTCCACCAGCACGTACGGCACGCCCTGGGCGCGCAGTTGCTCGTAGCGGTCCATGTCGGCCGTGGTGTCGGCGTGCAGCCCGGAGACGAAGATGATGCCCGAGACGCCCCGGTCGACCAGCATCTCGGTGAGCTCGTCCTCGGTGGAGCCGCCGGGCGTCTGGGTGGCCAGGACCGGGGTGTACCCCTGGCGGGTGAGGGACTGGCCGATGACCTGGGCGAGCGCCGGGAAGATCGGGTTCTCCAGCTCCGGCGTTATCAGACCGACCAGACCGGCGCTGCGCCTGCGCAGCCGTACCGGCCGCTCGTAGCCGAGGACGTCGAGCGCGGCAAGCACGGATTCACGGGTGCCCGCGGCCACACCGGGCTTGCCGTTGAGCACGCGGCTGACTGTGGCTTCGCTGACCCCCGCCTGGGCTGCGATGTCGGCAAGCCGTGCGGTCACGGGATTGGACTGTACCGGTCGCACGTCAGATTGCCCACCAGACTGCGGATTCGGCGGGGATCGTGACGTTACCGCCGGTGAACTCCAGCGCCGAGGTCGAGAGCAGCGGCCGTCCGGGCACCGGAAGTCGGGCCGCCCCGGCGCCCGTGTTGACCGTGCACACGAACCCCGGCCGCGTGAACGCCAGCACGTCCTCGGGCGCCTGGAGCCACTCCATCTCCCCGTCCCCGAGCCCCGGCAGCTCCCGGCGCAGGGTGAGGGCCGAGCGGTAGAGCTCCAGGGTCGAGCGCGGGTCGCCGGTCTGCGCCTCGACGGACAGACCGCGCCAGGAGCCGGGCTGCGGCAGCCAGCTGCCGCCGCTGCCGAAGCCGTACGAGGACCCCTCGGCGGTCCACGGGATGGGCACCCGGCAGCCGTCGCGGAACCCCTCCTGGCCCTCCGCGCGGAAGAACGACGGGTCCTGGCGCACCTCGTCGGGCAGGTCGGTCACCTCGGGCAGGCCCAGCTCCTCGCCCTGGTAGACATAGGCGGAGCCGGGCAGCGCCAGCATCAGCAGGGCCGCGGCCCTGGCCCGGCGCAGGCCCTGCTCGCCGCCGCCGTAGCGGGTCGGGTGGCGCACCACGTCGTGGTTGGAGAGCACCCAGGTGGTGGGCGCGCCCACCGAGCGGGTCGCGGCGAGCGAGGCGTCGACGACCGCGCGCATCTGTGCCGCGTCCCACGGGCAGTTCAGGAACTGGAAGTTGAAGGCCTGGTGCAGTTCGTCCGGGCGTACGTACAGGGCGAGCCGCTCGGGCGAGGGCGCCCAGGCCTCGGCGACCGCGATGCGCTCCCCCTCGTAGGAGTCGAGCAGCCGGCGCCAGGTGCGGTGGATCTCGTGGACGCCGTCCTGGTCGAAGAACGGCAGCTCCTGGGCGCCGATCAGCTTGGCCTGCTCCCGGGCACCGATGTCGGGCAGCCCGGCCGCCTTCACCATGCCGTGGGCCACGTCGATACGGAAGCCGTCGACGCCGAGGTCGAGCCAGAAGCGCAGCACCGACTCGAACTCGGCCCGCACCTCGGGGTGTTCCCAGTTGAGGTCGGGCTGCTCCGGGGCGAACAGGTGCAGATACCAGTCGCCGTCCTCGGTACGGGTCCAGGCCGGGCCGCCGAAGACCGACTCCCAGTCGTTGGGCGGAGCGGCGCCGCCCTGGGCGGGCACGGCGGCCCGCTTGCCGGGGTGGAAGTGGTAGCGGTCGCGCTCGGGGCCGCCGGCGAGCGCCGCGCGGAACCAGCTGTGCTGGTCGGAGGTGTGGTTGGGGACGATGTCGACGATCACCCGCAGGCCGAGCCGATGGGCCTCGCGGACCAGGTCGTCGGCGTCCTGGAGGTCCCCGAAGAGCGGGTCGACGGCCCGGTAGTCCGCCACGTCGTAGCCGCCGTCGGCCTGCGGGGAGGCGTAGAAGGGGGTGAGCCAGACGGCGTCCGCGCCCAGCTCGGCGAGGTGCGGCAGGCGGGCCCGGATGCCGGGCAGGTCACCGATGCCGTCGCCGTCGCCGTCCGCGAAGGAGCGGACGTACACCTGGTAGATGACGGCGTCGCGCCACCAAGGGGTGCTCCCGGGGTCCCGGCCCTGGCCGCGGCCCGCGACGGCGGTGGTCGTGGTGAGCTCCTGCGTCATAAACGGGTCCCTCTCCAGTGGCCTGCGCGATGTTCTGCGTTCTGCGACTACGGGATCAACGCGGCTGCATCCCGAAGGTAACAGTCCTGCAAGGTCTTGCGGAAGCCTTGCAAAGGTGGTGTCGACCTCCCGGACGTGCCCATGGAGTACGGAAAGGCCTCCTGACAAGGCGCGCATCGGCAACCGTGTGGACACGCGGATGTAACGATCCACCGGCCTTGCAGAAATTCTTCGCAAGGTCTTTCGGTCTTCTTTCATCCTTGTTACGTTCCTGGCGATCCGGCGCCGTGATGGCGCGGCACCCGTTGAAGGAGTTCACATGCGACGTGGCATAGCGGCCACCGCGCTGGTCGCGACCCTGGCGCTCGCGGCGACGGCTTGCGGCGACAGTGACAGCAGTGACAGCGGTGACAAGAAGAGCTCGGGCGAGCTCTCCGGCACCGTCACATGGTGGGACACCTCGAACGACACCGAGAAGGCGACGTTCAAGAAGATCGCCGAGGACTTCCACGCGCAGCACCCCAAGGTCACCGTCAAGTACGTCAACGTGCCGTACGGCGACGCGCAGAACAAGATCAAGAACGCGTTCAGCAGCGGCTCCGACGCGCCGGACGTCATCCGCGCCGACGTCGGCTGGGTCGCCGACTTCGCCTCCCTCGGCTACCTGGACAAGGTCCCGGACGCCAAGGCCAAGGAAGTGGACTCCGCCTTCCTCAAGCAGGCCGCGGCCAGCGGCAAGTACGACGGCCAGATGTACGCCGTCCCGCAGGTCATCGACACCCTCGGCCTCTTCTACAACAAGAAGATGCTGAAGGACGCGGGCGTGGAGCCGCCGAAGTCGCTCGAAGAGGTGAAGACGGCCGCCGCGGCCATCAAGTCCAAGACCGGCAAGACCGGCCTGTACCTGCGCGGCGACGACTCGTACTGGTTCCTGCCGTTCATCTACGGCGAGGGCGGCGACCTCGTCGACGCCAAGAACAAGAAGGTCACCGTCGACTCCCCGGCCGGGGTCAAGGCCTTCAAGGCCGCCCGGGACCTGGTCACGTCCGGCGCCGCGATCACCAACGCGACCGACGGCTGGAACAACATGGAGACCGCCTTCAAGTCGGGCAAGGTCGCCATGATGGTCAACGGCCCCTGGGCGGTGGCCGACGCCTACGCCGGCGACGAGTTCAAGGACAAGGCGAACCTCGGGATCGCCGCGGTCCCGGCCGGTTCGGCCGCGCAGGGCGCCCCGCAGGGCGGCCACGACCTCGCGGTCTACGCGGGCTCCAAGAACCGCGACGCCTCGCACGCCTTCGTCGACTACCTGACCTCGCAGACCGTCCAGGTGCAGACCACCAAGGCGCTCAGCCTGCTGCCGACCCGGACCGCCGCGTACGACCAGCCGGACGTCAAGTCCAACGAGATGGTCCAGTTCTTCAAGCCGGCCGTCGACAAGGCCGTCGAGCGCGCCTGGATCCCGGAGAACGGCGCCCTGTTCGAGCCGCTGAAGCTCCAGTTCACCAAGGCCGTGACCGGCGCCTCCTCGCCCGAGGACGCGGCCAAGGCCTCCGCCACCGCCTTCCACAAGATCCTCAAGGACTGGAAGTAGCGGACGGGCAGCGGGAGACGGGTACTGACTGACATGACTGTCCACACCGGCCAGTCGACGGCGAAGGCCGCGGGCGAGGGCGCCCGCGGCCGGGGCCGCGCGACCGGCGAGCGCCCCGGCCGGCTCCGGCGGGCGTTCTCGACGCACTGGTACGCCTGGACGATGGTCGCCCCCGTGGTGATCGTCCTCGGCGTGATCATCGGATGGCCGCTCGGCCGCGGCATCTACCTGTCGCTGACCGACGCCAACGAACGCAACGTCGGCCGCACGATCGGCGCCAACCACATCGACGCGACGTACAAGTTCGTCGGGCTGGACAACTACGTCGACGTGCTGAACGACCCCGTGTTCATGCAGCGGCTGGTGTGGACCGTGGTGTGGACGGTGTGCTGTGTCGCCTCCACGTTCCTGCTCGGCCTGGTGCTGGCGAACATGCTCAACCGGGAGTTCCGCGGCCGTGCCGCGTACCGGATGATGCTGATCCTGCCGTGGGCGGTGCCGGGCTTCGTCTCGGTGTTCGCCTGGCGCTTCCTCTTCAACCGCGACAACGGCCTCCTGAACAAGGTCCTGGACGGCGGCGGCATCTCGGCGGTGCCGTGGCTGGACGACCCGACCTGGGCGAAGTTCTCGGTCATCGCGGTCAACGTCTGGCTCGGCGTGCCGTTCATGATGGTGGCGATCCTGGGCGGCCTGCAGTCGATCCCGGGTGAGCTGTACGAGGCGGCGGAGATGGACGGGGCCGGGCCCTGGAAACGCTTCGTCTACATCACGGTCCCGGGCCTCCGCTCGGTGTCATCGACGGTGATCCTGCTCTCCACGATCTGGACGTTCAACATGTTCCCGGTGATCTTCCTGCTCACGCGGGGCGGTCCGGGCGACTCGACGGAGATCCTGGTGACCCAGGCGTTCCGGGAGGCCTTCGTGGAGAGCCCGCGGGACTTCGCGGGGTCGGCGACGTGGGGCGTGCTGATCCTGGCGGTGCTGATGATCTTCGCCTTTGTGTACCGGCGGTCGCTTCGCAAGCAGGGAGAGGTGTGGTGACGATGTCATCGGTACGGGGCAAGCGGTCACCGTTGGCTTCGGTCGGCCTGCACGCCACACTCATCGGGGCGTCGGTCATCGCCGTCTTCCCCGTCCTGTGGGTGCTGCTGACGTCGCTGAAGCCGGCGAAGTACGCGATCACCACGGACTTCTTCAAGGACACGACGCTCGACAACTACCGCTATCTGGTGGACAAGACGAGCTTCTTCACCTGGTTCGGGAACTCGGCGCTGATCGCCGGGGTGACGACGCTGCTCGGCGTCTTCATCTCCGCGACCACGGGCTACGCGGTGAGCCGCTTCAAGTTCCCCGGCATGCGCCCGCTGATGTGGACGCTGCTGGTCACCCAGATGTTCCCCATGGCGATCCTGATCGTCCCGCTGTACAACCTGATGGGCCAACTGGGGCTGCTGAACCAGCCGGTGGGCCTGATCATCACGTATCTGACGATCGCCGTCCCGTTCTGCGCCTGGATGATGAAGGGCTTCTTCGACGGGATCCCGGTGGAGATCGACGAGTCGGGACGGGTGGACGGGCTGAACCCGTTCGGCACGTTCTGGCGCCTGATCCTGCCGCTGGCGAAGCCGGGCCTCGCGGTGACGGCGTTCTACTCCTTCATCACGGCGTGGGGCGAGGTCGCGTACTCGTCGGCGTTCATGGTGGGCGACGAGAACCTGACGCTGGCGGGCGGGCTGCAGACGTTCGTGACGCAGTACACGGCGAACTGGGGGCCGATGACGGCGGCGTCCGTGCTGATCGCGGTGCCGGCGGCGGTGTTCTTCCTGTTCGCGCAGAAGCACTTGGTTGCGGGGATGACGGCGGGGGCGACGAAGGGGTGACGTGTTTATGCCCCCACCCCGCCCGTTCCCTCAAGCCCTGGGCGGGCGGCCGGGCGGTGGGCTGCGCCCCCGGGCCCCCGGGCGGGGCCTGCGGCCCCTGCACCCCGCCGTCGTCTGTCCGCGGGCCGGTGGGGGCTGGTCGCGCAGTTCCCCGCGCCCCTGAAGACCGGCACCTCCAGCCCTTCCGGCGTGCAGGGAGGGGGCCTGCACCTCCAGCGCCTTCGGTGTGCAGGGAGCGGGGCCCGGACCTCCAGCCCTTCCGGTGTGCAGGGAGCGGGCCCGCGCCTCCAGCCCCTCCGGCGTTTCGAGGAGCGGGGTCCGGCCAAATCCAGCCCCTCCGGCGTTTGAGGAGCGGGGTCCGGGGCGGAGCCCCGAAGGGGGGCACAGCCCGGTCACCCACCCACCCCAGCGCCGGGGTCCGGGGCGGAGCCCCGTAAGCGGGGTGCAGGGGCCGCAGGTCCCGCAACGGGGGTCCGGGGGCGCAGCCCCCGGGAAACCCCACCTCAACCCCCACCCACCCCCGGAGGGTTCAGGGAGGGGGCGGGGAGGGGCCCAGCCCGCCGCAGGCGCCCCGCCCGCACCTGAACCCACCCACCACCCACCACACCCACCGACCGACCCAGGGACAAAATGACCCCGCACCTCACCGCCCCCGCCACCACCCCCGGCCACGCCGGACCCCGTACCAACTGGTGGCAGGACGCCGTGATCTACCAGGTCTATCCGCGCAGCTTCGCCGACGCCAACGGCGACGGGATGGGGGACCTCGACGGCGTACGCCACAAGCTCCCGTACCTCCGCGACCTCGGCATCGACGCCGTCTGGCTCTCCCCCTTCTACGCCTCCCCGCAGGCCGACGCCGGCTACGACGTGGCCGACTACCGCGCCATCGACCCGATGTTCGGCACCCTGCACGACGCCGACGCCCTGATCAGGGACGCCCACGACCTCGGGCTGCGCATCATCGTCGACCTCGTCCCCAACCACTCCTCCGACCAGCACGAGTGGTTCAAGCGCGCCCTGCGCGAGGGCCCGGGCTCGGCGCTGCGGAGCCGGTACCACTTCCGTCCGGGGCGCGGCGACGACGGCCAACTGCCGCCCAACGACTGGGAGTCCATCTTCGGCGGCCCGGCCTGGACCCGTACCGCCGACGGCGAGTGGTACCTGCACCTGTTCGCCCCGGAGCAGCCCGACTTCAACTGGGAGCACCCCGCCGTCGCCGACGAGTTCCGCTCGATCCTGCGGTTCTGGCTGGACATGGGCGTCGACGGGTTCCGCGTCGACGTCGCCCACGGGCTCGTGAAGGCCGCCGGGCTGCCGGACATCGGCGGCAGCGACCAGCTCAAGCTGCTGGGCAACGATGTCATGCCGTTCTTCGACCAGGACGGCGTCCACGAGATCTACCGCTCCTGGCGCCTCATCCTCGACGAGTACCCCGGTGAGCGCATAGCCGTCGCCGAGGCGTGGACGCCGACCGTGGAGCGCACGGCCCACTACGTACGCCCCGACGAGCTGCACCAGGCCTTCAACTTCCAGTATCTGGGCGCCCCTTGGGATGCCGACGAACTCCGTAACGTCATCGACGTCTCGCTCGCCGCGATGCGCCCGGTCGGCGCGCCCGCGACCTGGGTGCTCTCCAACCACGACGTGACCCGCCACGCCACCCGCTTCGCCAACCCGCCCGGCCTCGGCACCCAGCTGCGCACCCCGGGCGACCGTGAGCTCGGGCTGCGCCGGGCGCGCGCCGCGACGCTGCTGATGCTGGCGCTGCCCGGGTCCGCGTACCTGTACCAGGGCGAGGAGCTCGGCCTCCCGGACGTCACCGACCTGCCCGACGAGGTGCGCCAGGACCCGTCGTTCCTCCGCGCGGAGGGCCAGGACGGGTTCCGCGACGGCTGCCGGGTGCCCATCCCGTGGACCGCCGAGGGGCCCTCGTACGGCTTCGGCAGCGGCGGCAGCTGGCTGCCCCAGCCCACGTCGTGGGGGGCGCTCTCCGTCGCGGCCCAGACCGGCGACCCGGACTCCACCCTGGAGCTCTACCGCGCCGCCCTCGCCGCCCGCCGCGAGCACCCCGGCCTCGGCCCGGGCGACGCGGTCCGCTGGCTGGACGCGCCGGAAGGCGTCCTCGCCTTCGCCCGCGAGGGGTTCGTCTGTACGGTCAACCTCACCGGGGAGGCTGTGCGCATACCCGCGCCCGGCAAGCCCATCCTCTCCAGTGCCAGCGGTGAAATCGCCGTCGACGGCGGCGAGTTCGTGCTCGAAGCCGACACCACCGTGTGGTGGGCGGTGTGACCGAATCCGGGCCGCGCCTCGCCGACATCGCCTCCCAGGCGGCCGTCAGCGAGGCCACCGTCAGCCGGGTGCTCAACGGGCGTCCGGGCGTCGCCGACGCCACCCGGCAGCGGGTGCTCGCGGCCCTGGACGTCCTCGGCTGGGAGCGGCCCGCCCAGTTGCGCCACCGCAGCGCCGGACTCGTCGGCCTGGTCACTCCGGAGCTCACCAACCCCATCTTCCCCGCCTTCGCCCAGGCCGTGGAGCAGGTGCTCGCCGGGCACGGGTACACCCCGGTGCTCTGCACCCAGCTGCCCGGCGGGGCGACCGAGGACGAGCTGGTCGAGCAGCTGGAGGAGCGCGGGGTCAACGGCATCGTGTTCCTGTCGGGGCTGCACGCCGACACCGCCGCCGATCCCGCCCGCTATCTGGCGCTCACCGAGCGCGGGGTGCCGTTCGTGCTGGTCAACGGGTACAACGAGCGCATCCGCGCGCCTTTCGTCTCGCCCGACGACCACGCGGCGATGGCGATGGCGGTGGGCCATCTCGCGGATCTCGGCCACACCCGGATCGGCCTCGCGGCCGGGCCGCTCAGGTACGTGCCCTCGCGGCGCAAGGCCGAGGGGTTCGCGGCCGCGCTGGGGGAGCGGTTCGGGCTGCGCGCCGAGGAGGCCGCCGCGTACATCGGGCACACCCTCTTCAGCGTCGAGGGCGGCCAGGTGGCGGCGGGCGCGCTGCTCGACCAGGGCTGTACGGGGGTGGTGTGCGCCAGCGACATGATGGCGCTCGGCGCGGTCCGCGCGGCGCGCGAGCGCGGGCTCGCGGTGCCCGCCGAGGTGTCGGTGGTGGGCTTCGACGACTCGCGGCTGATCGCGTTCACCGACCCGCCGCTGACCACCGTCCGCCAGCCCGTGCGGGCGATGGCGACGGCCGCGGTGGGTGCGCTGCTCGAAGAGATCCGGGGGAACCCGGTGCAGCGCACGGAGTTCGTGTTCCAGCCGGAGCTGGTGGTGCGGGGATCCACCGCACGCGTACGAGAGTGACCGGCCGGCGTTCACCGGTGTTCTCCGCATGCATGGAAATGGCGTTGAACTGACCGCTCATGGCCTCTTTGCGACTGATTCTGGTTGAACAGTGCCATCGTGTCTGGACCAGGCCGTTTCTGGTCCAGACTGTGCCCGTGTTGGGGAATCTTCCAGCGGAGACCACGAGCTTCGTCGGCCGGTCGGTGGAACTGGCCAACCTGGACGGCCTGTTGCGGGGCCACCGGCTCGTCACGGTCACCGGCCCGGGCGGCGTGGGCAAGTCCCGGCTCGCCCTGCGCGCCGCACGCGAGCGCCGCGCCTTCTGTCCCGACGGGGTGTGGTGGGTCGAGCTGTCCCCCCTGTACGACCCCGAACTGCTCGCCGCCACCGTCGCCGACCACCTGGGCGTCACCGACCAGACCACCCGCACCGCCGCCGAGGCGCTGTGCGGCTGGCTCGCCGACAAACGGCTGCTCCTGGTCCTGGACACCTGCGAGCACATGGTCTCCGCCTGCGGCCACCTCATCGGGGAGCTGCTGCAGACCTCGCCGGGGCTCACCGTCCTGGCCACCAGCCGGCAGTCCCTGGGCCGCCCGGAGGAACGTGTCTTCTCCCTCGCCCCGCTGCCGCCCGAGGGCGCCGCGCTCACCCTCTTCAAGCAGCGTGCCGTCGACGCCGTGCCGCACCTGTCGCTGAGGTCCTTCGAGAACCCGGCCCGCGCCGCGGCCGCCGCGGCAGTCTGCCGCAGACTCGACGGCATCCCGCTCGCCATAGAACTCGCGGGCGCCCGGCTGCGGATGTGGAGCGTCGAGCAGCTCGCCGAACGGCTCGACTCGCGCTTCGAGGTCCTCTCCGACACCCGGACCGCCCGGCTGCCCCGCCACCAGACCATGCGTACCACCATCGGCTGGAGCCACGAGCTGTGCGCCCCGCTGGAGCGGCTGCTGTGGGCCCGGCTCTCGGTGTTCGCCGGGAGCTTCGGCCTCGAAGCCGCCCAGGACGTCGCCGCGGGCGGCCCGCTCGCCCCCGAAGCCGTCGGGCCCGCGCTCGCGGGCCTGGTCGCCAAGTCCGTCGTACGGGCCAAGACGCACTGCGGCCGGGCCGGTTACCGGATGCTCGACACCATCCGCGAGTACGGCCGCCAGTGGCTCGGCGAGCTCGGCGAGGAGGCGGCCGTGGCCCGGCGCCACGCCGAGCGCTGCCGCCGCCTGGCCCGCGCCGCCGAGGCCGACTGGATGGGCTCCGGCCAGGTCGAGTGGTACGAGCGGCTGGCCGCCGGGCACGCCGATCTGCGCACCGCCCTCGATCACCTGCTGGCCACCGACCCCGGCGCCGCGCTCGGCATGGCCTCCTCGCTCTGGTTCTTCTGGTTCTGCTGCGGGCACCTGCGCGAGGGCCGCGGCTTCCTGGAGCGCGCCCTCGCCCTCGACCCCGAGCCCGGTCCGCGCCGCGACGGCGCCGAGTGGGCGCTCGGCATGACCGCCCTCCTCCAGGGCGACATGGAGACCGCGCTGCGCCAGGGCAGGCGGTGCGTGAGCGCCGTCGACCCCGAGTCCCGGCTGCGCGCCGCCTATCTGCTCGGCGCCGCCATCCTGATGCCGGGCGACGCCGAGGGCGCCCTCGACGTGTGCACCCCGGCCATCGACGCGGCCGACGACGACTTCTCGCCCGGCCTCGCCCTGTGCGTGCTCGCCCGCGTCTACGCCCTCAACAACCTCGGCCGCTACCGCGAGGCCGCCGCCGAGGGGACCTGGCTGCGCGACCAGTGCGCGAGCCGGGGGGAGCGCTGGATGCGGGCGTACGCCGACTACATGCTCGCCGTCACCGCGCTGGCGCTCGGCCGCGCGACCGAGGCCGCCGAGCACGCCCGCGCCATGCTGGCCGGCAAACGGCTGCTCCACGACAGCTTCGGCATCGCCCTCGGCCTCGACCTGCTCGCCTGCGCGCTGGCCGCCCGGGGCGACGGTGAGGAGGGCGCCCTGGTCCTCGGCATCGGGCAGGAGTACTGGCGTACCGTCGGCAAGGCCCAGATGGGCGCGCCCAGGCTGACCGCCGTGCGCGAGGAGTGCGAGCGCCGGGCCAGGGCCGCCCTCGGGGACCAGGCCTACGACACCGCCTTCCGCCGGGGGGCGCGCGCCGGGCTCGACCAAGGCCTCAGCTATGCCCTCAAGGGTGATTTCGCACAGGGAAGTTGACCCGGGGCCTCCGCGGGCGGCCCGCGCGCTACGGTGTGGACGTACCCGCCGCCCGATCCGTACCACGCCCACCGGGGCCCGACGGCCCCACGGGGGATGCGCCGTGAACCCGTCCCACACCACCGTACTGGTCGTCGACGACATCGACGCCAACCGCTACGCCATGGGCGCGGTCCTGCGGCGCGCGGGCCACCGGGTGGTGCCGCTGGCCACCGCGGCCGCGGCCCTGGTCGAGCTCGACACCCGGGTCAGGAACGGCGCCCTGCCCGACGCGGCCCTGGTCGACGTGGGCCTGCCCGACATGGACGGCTTCGAACTGTGCCGCCGCATCAAGGCGCACCCCGAGATCGCCACCATGCCCGTGGTGCACTTCTCGGCCGCGGCCACCACCCCGCGCGACCGCACCAGGGGCCTGGACGCGGGCGCCGAGGCCTACCTCGCCGTGCCCGTCGAGCCCGAGGAGATCCAGGCCGTCGTCCGGGCCGCCCTGCGCGGCGCCCGCTTCCGCCACGACGCCGACGCCCGCGCGGGCCGCCTCGCCCGCCTCGCCACCGCCACCACCGCGCTGTACGGGGCGAGTTGCCCCCAGGAGCTCGCCGACACGGCCGCCGCCGCGGTCACCGCCCTGATCCGCTGCCGGGCCGCCGCCTACGTCTTCGGTGCCGACGGCACGCTCCACGCGGGCGGCCCGGCGCGGGGCGAACACGCCGGCACCACCGCCGCGGTGGCCCCGCTGCTCCAGCGGGCCATGGCGGGCTGCACCGGCGTACGGTCGCGGATCGCGCCCGCGCCGCTGTGGCCCTCCGGCGTGCTGCCGACCGGCGAGGAGGACGGCGACGCCCGGCTGATGCTGGCCCGCAGCAACGCCGACCAGCCGCCGGTCTGTCTGGTCACCCCCGTCCACGCCACCGGGAACCAGGACACCCGCGCCCTGCTCGCCCATCTCGCCGAGGCCACCGCGCTGGCCGCCGAGTCGCTGCGCAGTGCCGCCGAGGAGCGGCACATCGCGCTCACCCTCCAGCGCAGCTTCCTGCCCCAGCACCAGCCCCGGCTGCCCGGCGCCGACGTCGCCGTGCGCTATGTGCCCGCCTCCACCCGCGCCGAGATCGGCGGCGACTTCTACACCGCGCTGCCCACCCCCGACGGACTCCTCGTCGGGGTCGGCGACGTCGTCGGCCACTCGCTCGACGCGGCCACCGTCATGGTCGAACTGCGCCACGCGCTAAGGGCGTACGCGACCGACGAGCGCGACCCGGCCGTCCTGGTGCGCCGCCTCGACCGGATGCTCCAGCTCTACCACCCGGAGGCCACCGCCACCCTCTGCCTCGCCCTCATCGATCCGCTGCTCGGCCGCGCCCGGATCGCGAACGCGGGCCACATACCGCCCCTGGTCGTCCCCGGCCGGGGCGAGGCGGACTACCTCGACGTCCACGGCCCGCTGCTCGGCCTCGGCCTCGACCACCCGGACCCGTACCGCCACCAACTGACCTCCGACGACGTCCTGTTGATGGTGACGGACGGCCTCATCGAGACGCGCGGCACCGACCTCGCGCTCTCCATGGAGCGGCTGCGCCAGCTCGCGGCCGCGAACGCCTCGCGCGGCACCGGCGCCCTGTGCGACGCGCTGCTGAGCGCGTTCGGCAGCCGCGAAGACGATGTGGCACTGCTGGCCCTGCGGCTCACCGGTCTGGTGTGACGCGGTTCAGCCGAGCCGCTTCTCCATCAGCACGACCGCGTAGTTGCTGCCGCGGCCCTCCTTGAACGGCTGCTCACCGGCCACCGCGTACCCGGCCCGCTCGTAGTAGGCGCGCAGCCCGGGGCTGGAGGCCTTGAAGTCCAGCCGGGACAGGGCGCGCCCGGCCGCCGCGATGCGCTGCTCGGCGTGGGCGAGCAGGGCCCGGCCGGTTCCGGCGGGCGCGAGCGTGCGGTCGGTCATCAGCCGGTGCACATAACCCGCCTCCGGCGGCCGCACCCCCCAGGCGGGCTCGTCCCGCCACCACAGCTCGTACGCCCCGGCCGCGCGGCCGTCGGCGGTCAGGGCGAGCCAGACCTCGCCCTCGTCGATCCGCAGCCGGAAGTGCGCCGCGTCCTTCTCGCCGGGGGCCCACTGGTCGATGCCGCTGCCCCGCATCCACCGCGCGGCCCCGTCGTACAGGCCGGTCAGCGTGGCCAGGTCGGCCTCGGAGGCGAGGCGGAAGGTGAGGCCCGGGGAGAGCGCGTCCGTCGGTGTCGTCATGGTGATCAAGGTACGGGGGCGGGCCCCGCGCTCACCGTACGGGTGCGGCTCAGCCGGAGCCGTCGGCGGGCGCGAGCGCCAGCAGCCGGGCCACCAGGTCCCCGAACGGCCCGTCCGCGGGCTCGTCCGCGAGCATCCGCAGCACCACCGCCGCCATCTCCGCGTCATAGGCCGCGCTCACCGCCGTCAGCGCCGCGAAGTCGTGGACCAGCTGCAACTCCAGCTCCGAGCGCGGGATCCGGCGCCCGTCCAGCCAGATCAGGGCCGTCGACTCGGCGAGGGAGACCCAGGAGCGCACCACCAACTCCAGGCGCGCGGGCGGGTCCTGGACGCCCAGGTGGGCGAGGATCTGGAGGTACGCCGCGTGCCGGACCTCGTCGATCATGGCGTTGGCGGTGGTCGAGCCGCCCGCCGAGGCCGCGGGCCCGCCCCGCATCAAAGCGGCGAAGCCCGGTCCATGGCCCTCGACGAAGTCGAAGAAGCGGCCCATCACCCGCAGCAGCCGGGCTCCCAGCGGCCCCTCCTGCGGCTCCACGAACCGGCCCGCCAGCTCGTCGGCCGCCAGCCGCAGCGCCGCCTCGTACAGGCTCTGCTTGCCGGGGAAGTAGTGGTAGACGAGCGGCCGCGATATCCCGGCCGCCGCCGCTATCTCGTCTATGGAGACGTCGTCGGGGGAGCGGTGGCTGAACAGCTCCAGCGCGACCCCGATCAGCTGCCGCCTGCGCTCCTCGACGCCCATCCTGCGCCGCACCCCGGTCGTCATGCGAACAGAGTACCTACAGGTCGAGCACGAGTTTCCGCCCGAGGCAGCGCGATACGCAGATCAGCATCGAGTCCTGCCGCTCCGCGTCCGTGAGCAGCTCGTCCTGGTGGTCGATCTCCCCCTCCAGGACCCGCTGTTGACAGGTTCCGCAGAAGCCCTGCTCGCACGAGTACGCGAGGTCCGGCAGCTCGTCGCGGACCGTGGCGAGCACCGAGCGGCCCGCCGGGACCGTGAGCGTACGGCCCGTGCGGCGCAGTTCGACCTCGAAGGTGCCGAGCTGCGCGGTGCTCGCGCCGGGCGTGAACCGCTCCAGGTGGAGGGCGCGCCCCTCGGGCAGGGCCGCCGCCACCGCGTCCATCAGCGGCTCGGGCCCGCAGCAGTACACCGCCGCGCCCTCGCCCGAACCCGCCAGGAACACGGCCGCGTCCGGCAGCCCCGCCTCGTCCTCGGCGACCACCGTGACGCGCCCGCCCGGGGCCCCCAGCTTCTCGATCTCGTCCAGGAACGGCATGGTGGCCCGCGACCGCCCGCCGTACAGCAGCCGCCACTCGGCGCCCGCCGCCTCGACGGCCCTCAGCATGGGCAGAATCGGGGTGATGCCGATGCCGCCGGCGACGAACGCGTACGACGGCGCCTGGGCCAGCGGGAAGCGGTTGCGCGGCCCGCGCACGACCAGTTCGGCGCCCTCCCGCAGCTGCTCGTGGACCTCGCGCGAGCCGCCCCGCCCGTCCTCGATCAGCCGGGTGGCGACGGTGTACGTGGCGCGGTCGGCCGGGTCGCCGCAGAGCGAGTACTGGCGGATGAGGCCGGACGGCAGCACCAGGTCGAGGTGGGCGCCCGGCCGCCACTCGGGCAGCCGCGTTCCCGCCGGGGATTCCAGCCGCAGCAGCGCCACGCCCTCGGCGGGGACGGCCCGTTCGGCGACGGTGAGCCGCAGCGAGGGCGCCCGCCGCCCGCCCTGCCCCGATACGGGCGTCTCCAGCGCGGGCATCGGCCACAGCGGGGACGCGGCGATACGGCGGCGCACCGCCCGCCGCACGAGCAGCGCCGCCCCGGCCGCCAGGACCACGGACCTCGTACGCGGCATGTCAGCGGCCTCCGTTGGCGCCGGGCGAGCCCGCCAGATAGGCCACGGCCTGCGCGGTCGAGCCCTCCTGCGAGGGGTGGTACGTACGGCTGAGATAGCGCGGGATCGAGCGCGCCATCGCGGCGGCGGTGGGCAGCGTGCCCTGCCGTCCGGCGCGCAGGAAGTCCCGGAAGGTCGCCCGGCCGTCCAGCAGCGAGGGGTCGTTCTCCATGAAGAACCGGGCGCCGCGCTGCCAGAGGAAGACCAGCGCGGTGAACGCGGTCGCCCAGGTCCGGGCCCGGCGCCGGTAACTGCCGTCCACGTGCATGAACAGGTCGAAGGCGACCGACCGGTGCTCGACCTCCTCGGCGCCGTGCCAGCGCAGCAGGTCCAGCATCACCGCGTCGGCGCCGCGCTTGTCCAGGGAGTCGGCGTTGAGGATCCAGTCGCCCAGGAACGCCGTGTAGTGCTCGATCGCCGCGATCGTGGCGACCCGCTCCATCAGCCACCACTCGCGCGCCCGCCCCGGCGGCAGCGTCCGGTCGCCGAGCAGCTTCTCGAAGAGCCAGTCGACCTGCGCGGTGTACGGGGTGGGGTCCAGGCCGAGCGCCTTGAGGTGGGGGAGCACGTCGTCGTGGGCGGCCGAGTGGGTGGCCTCCTGCCCGATGAACCCGATGACGTCCTCGCGCAGCCGATCGTCGCGGATGTACGGCAGCACCTGCTTGTACACGTGCACGAACCAGCGCTCGCCCGCCGGGAGCAGCAGGTGCAGCACATTGATGGTGTGGCCGGTGAACGGGTCGCCCGGGACCCAGTGGAGCGGCGTCTTCTCCCACTCGAACGAGACGTTCCGGGCCTTGAGCTCTATGTGCTCCGAGACCACCGGAGCGGGCTGCGGCGTATTAGACATGGCGTCAATGTACTGACGGGTAGACGTCTGGCAACAGGGTTGTGCGAGGAGTTGTTCGTACGGAACCGGTCACCGGTGTCCACGGGTTCAGCGCAGGGCGGCGACCCCGGTCCCGTCCGCGAGGCGGCCTTCGAGCTGCGCCCGGGCGCCCTCCTGGGTGCGCACGGCGAGCAGATGGCCGCGCTCGGCGGCGTCGACGCCGCCGGAGACGGCCACCCGGGCCAGGTCCTCGCTGCCGGCCGCCAGCACGTACCAGTGCCCGCCCCGGGACTTCCACAGCACCCCGGCGAGCACACGCGGCTCGTGCGTGCCGCAGGCGGCGCTGTTCTCGGCGCGCGCGGCCACCGCGCCCGCCGTGGCCTTCCCGGCGCCCGGCGCCTGGAACTGGGCGAGCACCCGGCTGTCCGTGCCGGACCAGGTGTCGGCCCGGGTGCACAGCCAGGCGGCCGTGCCGTTGGCCTCGGGCAGCTGCTGCCTGGCGAACTGCCACGCGTTCACGGTCCGCACGCCGTGCGAGCGCACGGTCGGCAGCAGACACGCGGTACGGGCCCAGGCCTCGCGGGCGGCGGTGCCCGTGACGTCCTTGGGCGTGTCCGGCGGCCCCCAGGTGAGCCGGGCGGGCGCGAGCTCCCCGAGGTCGGTCAGCAGCCGCCCGGCCGAGTCGTCGCGCAGCTGGAGCACGTCCCAGGAGGTGCAGTCGCGGGCCTGGGCGGGTGAGACCAGCGGGGAGGTCACGCCGTCCCGGTCGCGGGGGAGCGGGCGGGGCGCGGCGGACGGGTCGAGCAGGTCCCGTACGGCCGCCTCGCGCACCCAGGGGGCGGTCAGATAGCGGACGTTGCCGTCGGTGCGGCCGACCACGAGCGCCCCGGCGGAGGCGGCGTCGGTGCCGTCCACGCGCGCGAAGTCGAGCGCGGCGCCGGAGGTGCCGTCCACCGGCTCCGCGTACCGGGCGACCCGCAGGCCGTCGTAGAACAGCACGGCGGAGACCCTGTCGACGCGGCCCGCGTACAGCAGCTGGGGCGCGCCCATCGGCGGCCCCGACGGCGTCCCCGGCGTGGCCGAGACCTGCACGGAACGGCCCGGCCGGGCCCAGACGGCGAGCGCGCGCCGCAGCAGCGCGGAGTCGCCGGTGAGGGAGCCCCGGGCGGGCCAGACGGAGAAGTCGGTACGGGCCGAGGTCCGCCACACGGCGCCGTCCACCCGGACGACCCGCGCCGGGTCGAGGGCGGCCTCGGCGGCGGGATTGCGGGCGTACGGGGGTGCGGCCGCCCCGTCCGGCCCCCAGCCGTCACCCGGGAGCCCCAGGAGCGTGCCGCAGACCATGAGCGCGGCGGCGGCGACGAGGGCGGCGCGCAGGTGCTGGCGGCGGCGCATCAGGTCGGGGGGCCGGGCCTGGAGGGAACAGGGGTCGAACTCGGCGGCTTCGAGCAGCGCGGCACCGTCCCCCGGGTCTCCCGCCTCCTCGACGGCGCCGTCGGGGTCCTCGACCCCGAGGGCATCGAGCTCTTTCCGTACCTCGGCGTCACTGAGCCGGTCGAGGCCGCGCAGTACGAAGGCGGCTCTTGCGGGTCCGCTGAGCGCGGAGAGCCGCTGGTCCAGGGCGAGTTCATCGGCCCCGCCGGAGCGGGGGAACAGCCGCAGCCCCCACACCTGCGGCAGCACCGGCGGCAACTGCGCCCGCTTGGGCCAGGCCCGCCGCCGCAGCGGCAGCCCGGCCTCCAGCGCCTGCCGCACGACCTGCCGCCGCACGAACCCGTACCCCGGATCCCCGTGCCGCGGCGCCGGAATCGCGGCCTGGGCACCCCCGTGCTTCCTGGGCAGCGACCGCTGCACCAGCGCGTGCGCGGTCAGCACCCGCCGGTTGCGCCCGAGGGAGGGCGGCAGCACGAGATAGGCGAGCCGGGTCAGCCGGGGATAGTGCTCGACGAGAGCGGCTTCGGCCTGCTCGATGCCGATGGGGGTGGGACGGCTGAGGATGTCCTGGGGCGGGGCCACGTTCAGCAAAACGAGCGAATCGTGGGATGGTCACCGGGGTGCGGGTCGCGGGCTCGTCTGCGGGCCCGGTGGGGGCGCGGCCCTTCTCGGCCCGGTGTCCGTCTGCGGGTTGTGTTCGGCTGGTCGCGCAGTTCCCCGCGGCCTTTTTCGGCCCGGTGTTTGTCTGCGGGTCGGCTGTGGTTGCTCGCGCAGTTCCCCGCGCCCCTGAAGACAGAACGGGGCCTGGCCACATTTCAGCCCTCGGGCGTTTGAGGAGAGGGGCGGGGGCGGAGCCCCCGAACGCGGGGTGCAGGGGCCGCAGGCCCCGCCCTCCAGGGGCGCGGGGAACTGCGCGACCAGCCCAAGGCGACCTGCAGACGAACGGGGTCCGGGGGCGGAGCCCAGGTAACCGACCCACCCCTTGCACGGGGTCCGGGGGCGGAGCCCAGGTAACCGACCCACCCCTTGCACGGGGTCCGGGGGCGGAGCCCAGGTAACCCACCCACCCCCTGCACGGGGTCCGGGGGCGGAGCCCCGAAGCGGGGTGCAGGGGTCGCAGGCCCCGCAACGGGGGGCCGGGGGCGTAGCCCTCGGGAAGCGAGCCTCAACCCCACCCACCCCCGGAGGGTTCAGGGAACGGGCGGGGTGGGGGGATCCACCAAGCGGGAGCGGAGCCGCCGCACCACCCTCTCCCCCACCCCCAACCCCTCCCGCACATACGCCCCCATCGACCCGTACCGCGACGCCACCTCCCCCAACCCCGCCGCCAGATACTCCGGCACCACCCCGATCACCGCGAGCGCGATCTCCGGATCACCCCCCTGCGCCGTGAACCCCTCGATCAGCGGCGCGAACGCCTGCCGCACCGCCCCGTTGACCGACAGGTACTCCCGCTCCACCACCTCCGACGACGCCCCCAGCAGGGACAGCAGCACCGTCGCCCCCCACCCCGTACGGTCCTTGCCCGCCGTGCAGTGGAAGAGCACAGGACCCGCGTCCTCGGCCGCCAGTTCGAGCAGCAGCGTCCGGTACGCGGCCCGGGCCGACGGCGACGACACCAGGCCCCGGTACAGGTCGCCGAACACCACCTGTGCCCGGCCCCCGCCGAGGTGCTGCTCGGCCGCGACGGGGTCGGCCAGCACGTGCCGCAGCTGTGCGGCAGCCGGCGCCCCGGACCCGCTCACCGCGTTCGCCAGCACGTCCGCGACGACGAGCCGCGCCCCGTCCGGCAGCCGGTCGGGCCGCTCGGCCCGCTCGGCGTCCGTACGGAGGTCGACGACCGTACGGATCCCGAGCCCGGCCACCGCCGGGTCCCCGCCCGGGTCGAACCGTTCGAGTGCCCCGGCCCGGAAGACCAGGCCGGGCCGGACCGTACGGCCCCCGGCGAGCGGCGTACCGCCGAGATCGCGGAGGTTGGCGACGCTGGTGGCGGGGATCGCGGTCATGGGCGGACGCACTCCTGTACAGGGGGAGAGGGGGCGGGGAACATGGCCTGGACTCGTCCATGTGTGCCCCCATCCGCCCCGAAACGTAACAACACCCCCTGCACCACCGCCCAACCCCGGAACTCCGCCGTCCCCCGCGCCCCACTGCCCCCATTGGCCGCACTCATGAACAGCCCCGCGTCCTGGACGGCGGCCGTCCCCGGCACCGTCACCGTGCCTACCGTCTGACGGCTCGCCCCGGCGTCCGTCGAGCAGGCGCCGGCCGGTGACCCGGAAGCGGTCGGGGCCGCCGTCGGGCAGCGGGATCAGCCGGGATCCGGTCGGCGTGCTCGGGCACGAGCCGGACGAGGGTGTCCCGGGCGGGTCCGGTGTCGAGCAGGTGTGCAACTGCGGAGGGTGCCGGGGCCGCGTGCGCGGGGGGTGCCGCCCCGACCGCGGCCCCGGCGCCGATGGCTCCCGCGATGCTCAGCACCGTACGTCTCGACGCGTTCGAGGGACTCGGGAGCTCGGTCATGGGCTCGGCGCTCCTCGTGTTGTTGGGGTGACAACAGGCGCGTGCGGAGCGCACGTCAACGGCGCGGCGGGTGCCGGGCAATGGGGCCACTGAAATGGCCAAACGCCCACGGGGAGAGAGTGTTTGAAGGCACGATGGACGCATGCGCACTCTTGTACGAGCGGCCCTGGCGGCCGCGGTCGTGACCCTAGCCGCGGGCTGCGGAGGGCACGGCCACGACGCGCCGAAGACGGCCGGCGGAACCCTCGAACAGATCGCGGCCCAGGCCGCCTGCAAGCCGAAGATCTCCACCAACGCGGCCGAGCTCCGGCAGGCCAACTGCGACACCAAGGACGGCCGTTATGTCCTGGCGACCTTCGCCACGGACCGCGGCCAGCGGGAGTGGATCAATGGCGCCAAGGACTACGGCGGCGCCTATCTGGTGGGCCGCAAGTGGGTCGCCGTCGGCGACGAGAACGTGGTCAACGCGCTGCGCGGCCGGCTCGGTGGCAGTGTCGAGACCGGGACCAACCATTCCGGACACCACCACATGAGCTGACCGCGCAGGGGATGCTCCCCCGGGTGGGGTGACCCGGGGGAGCCAATCAGGGGGAGCGGGTTTCCAGGCGCGTGCGCGCCCTGTCGGTCAGGCGCAGCTGCGCCCCGTGTTGATGCAGGTCACCGCCTTCCTCATCAGCTGATCGCTGAAGACGTTGATGAAGTCGCCGTGATCGGTGACGGGCTTGTGGAGCTGCTCGGGGAACGAGTCGACGGCGAACCCGGGACCCGGCGGCACGGCGTACACGATCCGCTGCTGGAGCTGCGGGATCGCCTTGAAGCCGCGCGCGCACGCACCGTTCTTGCCCGCGAAGGCGACGTGCGTCCGGTGGTTCGCGCTGTCCGTGTTCTTCCCGTCCCAGCAGCTCTGGAAATTGAAGGTGCGGACTACTTTGCTGCCCTGGGGACAGATCGGGTATTTGTCCTTGAGCTGGCGGTTCTCGAATCCGGTGCAGCTCCAGGACGCGTTGGCATTCGCGTTGCCGTTGGTGAATGCCTTCGCGTCGCCGGTGATGATCCGCAGAAAGCGCGGCATCGCGGTGACCTTGCTGACCGGATTTCCGGCGAACTTGATGGTGACCTGGACGGGCGTCTGGATCTTTCCGACGTTCTTGTCCTTGCCGCCGCCGTCCGCGTTGGCGTCGTTCTCGTTCTGGCCGTTCTGCAGACGCACTACGGGCCAGTAATACGTGGACTTGTCGCCCTGATTGCGGCAGCTCGTACCGCCATTGGCCAGAACGGCGTCGCTGGCGAAGGCGTCGTTCGCCTGGTTTCCGACATAGTCGTGCATATGGTGGGCGCCATTGCTCACACCGGGCGCGACGATGACGTTGTCCGGATTCCGCTTCGCATTCTGGTTGACGCCGCAACTACTGGTGAAGAGGCCGGTCGAGCCGTTGCGCTGGGTGCGGGGGGTCCGCACATTCGGCTGTACGGACCGGATGTCGACGAAGTCGCTCTTCGCGGGCCCGTTCCCAACGCCCTGCGCCTGACCACCGGCGCCCTGGCCCTGACCTTGGCCCTGCCCTTGGTTCTGTCCTTGTCCCTGGCCCTGGTTCTGGCCCTGGCCGCCCTGGCCCGGCCATTGGCCCTGGCCCTGGTTCTGGCCCTGGGCCTGCCCGGCCGCCTGGGCGGCTCCCTGGCCGCCTCCGCCGCTGTCGTCGGCGCGCAGGGTGCACGGGGCGAGCCCCTGCATTCCCTGCGGCTGCCGTCCGCCGCCGCGGCCGACGGCGCCGGCGATCCGGTCGAGCGAGGCCGTCCGCTTGTCCTTCAGCGGATCGAGTACGACCTGCTGGCCGTATCCGGGATCCCGGTCGACACGGTCTTTGTTCGAGGCGAACTTCTCGTATGCGTCGGTGATCTGCGTATCAATGGCGGCCAGTTCGCGGTCCACCTCGGGGCGGGCCGAATCCGGCACGTCCGGCAGGCTGTTGGACACGTCCGGGCAGTCGATCGTCGACACATTCCGCACCGGGGCGGCCCGTACTTGGGCCTTCCCCGGGTCGTCACTGGCCGAGGCGTACACATTCACCGCGACAAGGCCGCCCCCGCCGATGAACAGTGCCGCGGCGGCCATCGTCATCCGCCGGGGGAAGGTCGGCCGTTTTCGTATTGAGCGTCCCATGGAACTCCTTCGCTTGAAGCAGCGCGTCGTTCCATACGCATGGGGCGCGTGGGGCGTTCAACGCCCCGGCTATTTCGTAGGTATCTCCAGAAACACCGGTCGCCCGGATCGGACGTTCAGCGCTTGACCGCGCGCAGCACCACGAACTTCGGGTCGCTGGCGACGAGTTCGCTGTTGCCGAAGAGCCGCTGGAGCTTGAGGTGGTAGCCCAGGTGGCGGTTGCCCACGACCCACAACTCGCCGCCCGGCCGCAGCGCTTCGCGCGCGTCCGTGAACATCCGCGTGGAGGTGCGGTCCGTGGTGGCCTGATGGGTGTGGAACGGCGGGTTGTTGAGCACCAGGTCGGCCGTGCCCGGCGGGAACCCGCTCAGCCCGTCGCCGAGGCGGAACTCGGCGTTGTCCTCCCGGGCCGCGCCCGTGCAGAGCCGGAACGTCGCCCGCGCCGAGGCGATCGCCTGGTGCGACTCGTCCGTGAACACCACCGTCGCCTCGGGGTTGGCGAGCGCCGCCGCCGTGCCCACGATGCCGTTGCCGCAGCCGAGGTCGACGACCCGGTCCGGGCCGGAGCGGGCGGGCAGGTGCTGGAGCAGGAAGCGGGTGCCCATGTCGAGGCGGTCGGCGCAGAACACGCCCGCGTAGTTGGTGACGGCGAGCCCGGAGGCCGGGCCGATGCCCATCTCCAGGGAGTACGTCAGCGGCCACGGGTTCACCGGCCGGGCGAGCTCCGGGTCCGGCTCGCAGAAGATCAGCCGGGCCTTCTTCTCGGCCAGCGAGGTCTTCGTCGGGCCGAGGAGCCGCTCGAACAGGTTCAGCGTGGAGGTGTGGATGTCCTTCACCATGCCGGTGCCGACGACCACGGTGTCCGCGTGCACGCCCGGCGCGAGCCGGTGCAGCTGGTCCTCCAGGAGGGCCAGGCTCTTCGGTACGCGGACGATCAGCACGTCCACCCGGGCGGGCGGCTCGTCGTGGGTCGAGAGCAGCGTGACGGCGTCCTCCGCCACCCCCGCCCGCGCCAGGTTCGCCCGGGTCGCCTCCTGGCCGAGGAAGGACTCGCTGATCTGCGTGAGGGAGCCCGCCCCCCGGGCCGCGAGGGCGGTCGTCAGGGCGCCCCACCGGTCACCGAGGGCCACCACGGACCCCGAGAGGTCCGTGTCCTCCAGGTGCCGCAGCAGGTACTCGTCGGCGGCGTCCCAGGCCCGCAGCTGATCGCGCGGGTCCTCGGGAAAGCGGGTCAGGTCGTACGGGCCCCAGGGCGTGTTCATGCGGTTCATTCCGGCCAGGCTAACCCGCCGGGGGCCCGCTCCCGCGCCACCCACGCGTGGGAACGGGGCTGGGGGCGGCCATGGCGGTCCTTCGCGGTCCCGGCCCACCCCACCCCCTTGGGGCGCGGGGCTGTGACATAGGCGGCTCCGCCGCGTGGGCGCGACCGGCCCCCCACGGTCAGCAGCCGAACAGAATCCGCACCCGTGAAACGGTCACGCTCGCTCCAGATAAGCCAGCACGGCCAGTACCCGCCGGTTGTCATCGTCGGAAACCGGCAGCCCCAGCTTCGCGAAGATGTTGGACGTGTGCTTGGCGATCGCCCGCTCCGTCACCACCAGCTGCTGCGCGATCGCCGCGTTGGAGCGGCCCTGCGCCATCAGCTCCATGACCTCCCGCTCGCGCGGGGTGAGGCCGCCCAGCGGCTCGTCCCGGGACCTGCGCGTCAGGAGCTGCGAGATCACCTGAGGATCCATCGCGGTGCCGCCGCCCGCCACCCGGCGCACCGCGTCCACGAACTGCTCCGCGTCGAAGACCCGGTCCTTGAGGAGGTAGCCGACCCCGCCGTTCCCGTCGGCGAGCAGCTCGCGCGCGTACAGCTGCTCCACGTGCTGAGACAGGACCAGGACCGGCAGCCCCGGCCGGGCCCGCCGGGCGGCCAGCGCACACTGCAGGCCCTCGTCGGTGTGCGTGGGCGGCAGCCGTACGTCGACGATGGCCACCTCCGGGTCCGACTCGGCCAGGGCCCTGGTCAGTTCGGGCCCGCTCTCGACCGCCGCGACTATCTCGAAGCCGAACGCCTCAAGGAGCCGTACGAGCCCGTCGCGGAGCAGGAAGAGATCTTCGGCTAGGACAACGCGCAAGGGATCTCCATGGTCACCATGGTGGGGCCGCCCACGGGACTGCTGACGGCCAGGACGCCGTCGAATGTACCCAGTCGCCGCTCCAGGCCGCTCAGCCCCGAGCCGCCGCCCACCCGTGCCCCGCCACGCCCGTTGTCGGTGACCGAGATGCGCAGTGCCCCGCTCGCGTACGAGAGGTCGAGCCAGATCCGGTCGGCCTCGGCGTGCTTGACCGCGTTGGTGAGGACCTCGCTGACCGCGAAGTACGCGGCCGACTCGACCGGTGCCTCGGCGCGCCCGGCCGGCAGGTCCACGTCGCACTCGACCGGCACCGGCAGGCGCAGCGCCAGGGCGCGCACCGCGTCCCCGAGGCCGCGTTCGGCGAGGACCGGCGGGTGGATGCCCCGGACCAGGTCGCGCAGTTCGGTGAGCGCCTCGGCGGACGACTCGCGCGCCTTGACGAGCAGCGCCTTGGCCTGCGCGGGGTCCTTCTCGATCAGCGCCTCCACGGTGCCCAGGCTCATGCCCATGGCGACGAGCCGGGCCTGGGCCCCGTCGTGCAGGTCGCGCTCGATGCGGCGCAGTTCGGCGGCCGAGGTGTCCACGGCGTCGTGCCGGGTCTCGGTGAGGCGCTCCACCCGCAGCGCGAGCTCCTGCTCCCGGGTCGGCGCCAGGGAGAGGGCGGCGAGCCGGAAGTGGGCGCGGATCAGGGCCGGGTTCACGAAGAGGCCGAGGAGGGCGTAGGCGGCGCCGAGGGCGACGGCCATGTTGGCGGTGGACTGGGAGGTGATGTGGAGGAAGGTGAACCACTCGCCGCCGCCCGCCCGGTCGATGGGCTCCCAGACGCCCGCGGCGAGCACGATTCCGTACACGAAGTAGAGCGGCAGCACGGGCGCCAGGATCGCGATGAGGAAGCCGGCCGTCATGTCGGTGAACATCCACTGGAGGTCGCGCCAGGTCGCCGGGTCCTTCAGCAGCAGTCCGCACCGCTCGACCGTCCCGGTCACCCCGGACCGCGGATCGCGGGGGAGCGGGCGGTAGGGGACGGGGATGGTCACGCCCGCCCACTCCTTCGCCCACACCCGGTGCCGGTTGGCGTGGTCGCGCACCAGCTTCAGGACGTGCGGGGTGGTCAGCACGCCGATGCCGACGGGTATCAGCGCGATGGACACCACGGCCCAGGTGAACAGCGTGATGGAGACGACGACGCCCGACGCCGAGAGCACCGACCCGCGCCGGGCCGCCACCAGGGCGTCCCGTGCCTTTGTCACGATCATCGTCGTCCTCTTCCTCGCATCGCTCTTCCGGGTCCCCAGTCTCGCCGCACCACCCGGGCGCGGTCACGGGGCCGGTCCCCCCAGCCCGGGGTGTACCTACGTACACCCCTTGACCTGGTATTCAGCCCGGAAAAGGGACTGCCCCCGGCACGGAGGTCCGTGCCGGGGGCAGCCCGGTGAGCGCGTACGGGCGGATCAGGGCGCGTACTTGTACCCGACCCGCCGGATCGTCTGGATCGCGTGGCGGTGCTGTGTGCCCAGCTTGCGGCGCAGCCGGGCGACGTGGACGTCCACGGTCCGGCCGTCGCCGACGTGGCCGTACCCCCACACCGTGGTCACCAACTGGTCGCGGGTGTGCACCCGCTGAGGGTGCGCCACCAGATGGGCGAGCAGCTCGAATTCGAGGTACGTGAGGTCGAGCACGCGCCCGTCGACCTCGGCGGTCCGGCGGACCGTGTCGATGCGCACGAGCGCGTCGCCGCCGCTCGCCGCGTCCGCGTACGGCTCCTCGGCGACCGGCCCGGGCTCGGCGGCGAGCAGCGGCTGCTGGTCGGCCGGGACGAGCACCAGATAGCCGACCATCGGCGGCCGGCCGGGCAGCGCGGGCAGGGTGTGCTGGGGCGCGGGCAGCCAAGTGGCGCCCGGCGGAAGGAAGTCGGCGACCGTGCCGGTGGCGGCGACCTCGTCGCGGTCGACGGCACGGAGTCGATGGCGTCCCAGGGGTGCGGGACCGGGGCGGTCAGCGGTCGCGGCGGAGGCGGGGAAGGTACGGGCGTTCGCCATGACAGGTCAGCTCTTTCGCGCGGAGTCGTCGGCAGGGGACGTACGTCGTTGCGCGCGGGCCGAAGGCCTTCGGTTCAGGGAGGCTTTAGAGGGCCGGCGCGTTCATCGCGCGGCAACACACCCGGTCGAAGTCGTGGTCCTGACGAGACGGCCAGAACGGCTCCAGGTCGCTGCGACCTGTGGCGGGGTTCGGGTAGCTGGCCATGCGCCCATTCAACCAGATCCTCCCGCCGCTGAGCAGCGCCCTCCCACAGGCTGATACGGAACCTTGGCGCACGGTGACCGGAACCAGGGCCTGTCCTGCGGATCTGGTCGGCACGCGGCGAAAAGGCGCCCAGGGCCGAGGCCGGCCGGATCCGCCGGACAGGCCCCAGCCCTGCCACAACGCCCGGAGGGCGCCCACCGCGTGTGCGGTGGACGCCCTCCGGGACGGTTCCTGCGAGCCGGGTCCGGCTCAGACCTGGCCGGCCTTCTCCAGGCCGGTGCAGCAGGTCTCGACGATCAGCCGGGTCACGACGTACGGGTCGACGTTCGCGTTCGGGCGGCGGTCCTCGATGTAGCCCTTCTTGTCCACCTCGACCTGCCACGGGATGCGGACCGAGGCGCCGCGGTTGGAGACGCCGTACGAGTACTCGTTCCACGGGGCGGTCTCGTGCAGGCCGGTGAGGCGGTCGTCGATGCCCGCGCCGTAGTGCTTGACGTGGTCCATCGGCTTGGAGCCCTCGCCGAGCGACTCGCACGCGGTGATGATCGCGTCGTAGCCCTCGCGCATCGCCTTGGTGGAGAAGTTGGTGTGCGCGCCCGCGCCGTTCCAGTCGCCCTTCACCGGCTTCGGGTCGAGCGTCGCCGAGACGTTGAAGTCCTCGGCCGTACGGTAGAGCAGCCAGCGCGCGATCCACAGCTGGTCGGAGACCTCCAGGGGGCCGACCGGGCCGACCTGGAACTCCCACTGGCCGGGCATGACCTCGGCGTTGATGCCGGAGATGCTCAGACCCGCGGCGAGGCAGTGGTCGAGGTGCTTCTCGACGATCTCGCGGCCGAAGATCTCGTCGGCGCCGACACCGCAGTAGTAGCCGCCCTGCGCGGCCGGGAAGCCGCCGACCGGGAAGCCCAGCGGACGGGCGCCGTCGAAGAACGTGTACTCCTGCTCGATGCCGAAGATCGGCTCCTGCGCGGCGAACCGCTCGGCGAGCGGACGCAGCAGCGCGCGCGTGTTGGTCTCGTGCGGGGTGCCGTCGATGTCGAAGACCTCGCACAGGACGAGGACGTTGTCACCGCCGCGGATCGGGTCCGGACAGGAGAAGACCGGCTTCAGCACCCGGTCGGAGGCGTGGCCCTCGGCCTGGTTGGTGGAGGAGCCGTCGAAGCCCCACACCGGCAGCTCGGCGCCGTCGGGCACACCCGCGATGATCTTGGTCTTCGAGCGGAGCTTGGCCGTCGGCTCGGTGCCGTCGATCCAGATGTACTCAGCCTTGAACGTCACGGAAGCCATCCTTTGCGGGAGCTGCTGGTGGTGCGGAAGCCGGTGGGGCGCCGTGCGGGGCGCCGCGGCTGTTGCGGGCAGCCTCACATCCCGGGATTTCCCGTCCGTTGCCCGTTTGTGAACCCGGTGTTACTCAGGTTTCCTTCATCGCGCCGATTTTGTTCGCCGCGCTGAGCACACTTGTCCGTATGACCAACGCATCCGGCACCGCCGCCCGCCCCGCACCCCTTCGGATCGGACTCCTCGGCACCGGCCCGTGGGCCGTCGCCGCCCACGCGCCCGCGCTCGCCGCACACCCGGACGTCGAGTTCGCCGGCGTGTGGGGGCGCCGCCCCGAGGTGGCGGCCGCGCTCGCCGCCGAGCACTCCGTCCCCGTGTACGGGGACGTGGACGAGCTCTTCGCGGCCTGCGACGCGGTCGCCTCCGCCCTGCCCCCGGACGTCCAGGCGCCGCTCGCGGTACGGGCGGCGGCGGCCGGGTGCCATCTGCTGCTCGACAAGCCGGTCGCCACGGACACCGGCCGCGCGCGCGAGGTCGCGGACGCGGCGGAGCGGGCAGGAGTCGCCTCCGTGGTCTTCTTCACCCTGCGCTTCGACCCGGGTACGGCCGGATGGATCGAGAGCCGGGCCGCGCTCGACGGCTGGTTCACCGGCCGCGCGCACTGGCTCGGCGCGCTGTTCACCCCCGGCGCCGCCCCCAGCCCGTACGCCGCCTCGCCCTGGCGCCGCGAGAAGGGCGCGCTCTGGGACGTCGGCCCGCACGCCCTGTCGGTCCTGGTGCCGGTGCTCGGCGAGGTGACGGCGGTGACGGCCGCGCCCGGCCCCGGCGACACGGTCCATCTGATCCTGCGCCACGCCTCGGGCGCCTCCGCCACGGTGACGCTCGGCTTCACGGCGCCCGAGGCCGTGGCGGGCGTGGGCGTGGAGTTCCTGGGCGAGCCGGGCGTGGTGGCGATGCCGCAGCCGGACGGCGTGGACGGGGCGTTCGCGGCTGCCCTGGACGCGCTGCTGCACGCCGTGCGCGGCGGGGCGCCGCATCCGTGCGACGCGGGGTTCGGGGCGCGGGTGACGGAGGTGCTGGCGGACGCGGAGCGGCAGCTGGGGAAGGGCGAGGGTTTCCGGGGGGATCCTCCCCGTTGAGTACCAATTGTTTCGCCCGAAAGTATGACAACGGAACGGGGTCGGACGGGCTCGGGGGGCGGGCTCGGGGTCCGGAAATTGACCCACCTTTCCGCCCCGGAAATGCACCTGTGGGCCGGTCGCCCGACCCCGTAGATTAATGATCATGACGACGACGCAGATCGCCCCGAAGACGACCGACATCAACGAGACCATCGCCCGGGCCGCCGCCCAGAACCCCGTACGGATCGACTTCGCCAAGGCCAACCCGAAGGCGTTCAAGGCGATCATCGCCATGAACATTGCGGCCACCGAGCACCTCGACCCCGCCCTGGTGGAGCTGGTGCAGATACGGGCCTCGCAGATCAACAACTGCGCGTACTGCCTCCACATGCACGTCAGCGACGCGCACAAGGCGGGCGAGAACCCGGAGCGCCTGCACATGGTGGGCGTGTGGCGCGAGGCGGCGCACTTCTTCACCTCGCAGGAGCGCGCGGCGCTCGCCCTCACCGAGGCGGTGACACTGATCGCGGACGGCGAGGTGAGCGACGAGGTGTTCGAGGAGGCCGCCGAGGAGTTCAGCGAGCAGGAGCTCGGCGGGCTGCTCGCGCTGATCTTCACGATCAACACGTGGAACCGCCTGAACGTCACCGCGCGGAAGGTGGCGGGGACGGACGAGCGGGTTCGTTAAGGGGGCGGGGCCCCCAGGCCTCACCGGGAGAGCGCGTCCCGTACCGCCTCCTCGGTGCGGCCCACCACGGCCGTACCGTCCTCCGCCGTGATGATCGGCCGCTGGATCAGCTTGGGGTGCGCGGCGAGCGCCGCGATCCAGCGGTCGCGCGAGGCGGACTCGCGCGGCCACTCCTTGAGCCCGAGCTCCTTCGCATCGGCCTCCTGGGTGCGCGTGATGTCCCACGGTTCGAGGGCGAGCCGGTCGAGCACGGCCCGGATCTCGTCCTCGGACGGCACGTCTTCGAGGTAGCGGCGGACGGTGTACGAGGCGCCCTCGGCGTCGAGCAGTTCGACGGCGCTGCGGCACTTGGAACAGGCGGGGTTGATCCAGATCTCCATGGGGGACAAGGTACCGCCGATACGGCTGTGACCTGCTCAAAGCCCCTTCGGTCAGCTGCGGTTGGCAGCGGCGATTGTCAGTGGTGGGCAGTAAAATTGAGGCAGTTCGTGAGGGTTCCCGACTGCCCAGGAGGATGCCCATGGCCGCTGCCGTACTGACTTCGCGTGCCCCGCAACAGCTGTCCCTGATGTCCCTGAAAAAGGTGCCGCTCCCCGCCGGGCGTCCACGTGCGTGGTACGAGACGCACAACAGGCGCCTCAAGGCGATGCGCCTGGCCATCGCGCTGCTCGACACGGGTGTGTACCAGCCGGAGCACGCGCCCGACCGCAAGATACGGAGCACGGCGGAGCTGATCGGAGTGCACCCGCCGTCCGACACGACGTGCCGGATGGTCCGGGCGCTGATCCGCTCCGGCCGCTGACGCGCGGGTGGGGGGGGGGGGGGGGGGGGGGGGGGGGGGGGGGGGGGGGGGGGGGCGTCGGGGGGGGGGGGGGGGGGTGGGGGGGGGGGGGGGGGGGGGGGGGGGGGGGGAGGTGGGGGGGGGGGGGGGGG
>NZ_JBVIHM010000002.1:396820-423132 GCF_055570295.1 Streptomyces sp. NPDC031265 | reverse complement strand
TACCCCCCCCCCCCACCCCCCCCCCCCCCCCCCCCCCCCCCCCCCCCCCCCCCCCCCCCCCCCCCCCCCCCCTCCCCCCCCCCCACTCCACCCGGCCTTCTTCAGCAGGTGGCGGCGGCGCCGTTGGCGGGCTGGTGCGTGGTCGCGGCGCGCAGCTGGTTGAAGTTGGCGACGTACGAGTCGAACACCGCGCCGTCCTCCAGCTGGAGCATGGTCTCGTCGCTCTGCCGCAGCGAGTTCCCGCTCCAGTTGTGACTGCCGGTCCACAGGACCTTGCGGTCCGGAGAGCCGTAGTAATTCCCCTCCACCAACAGGTACTTGTCGTGGATCCAGGTGGAGTCGGCCTGGCAGTAGTACTTGGTGATCACACCGCCGTAGACGCTGGAGGTCTTGCGCAGCAGCGTCTCAAGGGACTGCTTCTCCAGCGCGCTGTCCGGGTTGTACGTCTCGGACACCTCGACGTAGCACCCCTGCGCGTCGAGCTCGGCGAGCCGGTCGGCGAGGTAGGGGCGGCTGAAGATGGTCATGCTGACCCGGATGCGGGTGCGGTGGTTGTCGGTCGTGCCGTACTTGGAGTTGCCGAAGCACTTCACGTTGTCGAGCACCGTGGCGACGGTGTCCTCGGACGGGTCGTTGTAGGGCGAGCCGTTGCTCTCGGCACGCGGATAGAAGTGCGCCTTGGCGTTGCCGGAGGCGACGGGGGGCCGACCGGTGGAGTAGTAGTCATTGTTGGCACGCCGGGCCTTGAGGTCGTCGAAATACCCGTTATAAGCGGCGTAAACCCCATCATTCCCCACCAACACCAGGGCGTTGTTCCACCCCTTGGTGCCGTCCCGTCCGACGTGCAGATTGGCGGAGGACTGGACGACGACGTTCGGGGTGGAGCCGGTCTGCGAGAGCAACAGGAACTTGTTGTGGTTGATGGCGTCGACGGTCCCGAGCGCCCGCGTACCGACGCACCCGCGCCCGGCCCCGCAGCTCATCACCCACGACGACTTGGCCGTGTCCCCACCGAGCTCGGCCAGCAGGCTCTTGTACGGGGCCATGCTCACCGCCTTCTCGTCGAAGATCGCCTGCACGTCGACGCCCCGCTGATGGGCGGCGATCAGAGCGTCGGGCAGGGCCGGGTCGTCCGCGTAGAACATGGCCAGCCGGATCCGCGCCCCCGCCGGCGCCCCCGCTATGAGCTCCACCTGCCGCGCGACCACGGCCTGCTGCTCGGCGGCGGTGCCGGTGGGGTTGTTGAAGACGGCCTCGGTCTTGAGGGGGGCGGGGGCGTCGGCGGCGGCTGTGCTGGCTTGGGCGGTGAGGGCGGAGGCGAGGAGGGCGGTGGTGAGGGCGGCGGTGCGGAGCGCGGGGCGGGGGCGCAAGGGGGTTCCTCTCGGGCTTGATGGGACATGATGTGGCCCCAGTAGGAACGCGACCTGACCGGGGAGCGCCTGATCTTGCCAAGAAAGGGCGGACCAGGTCGAGTTCGGGTCAGCTGCGCGAAGTGGTGATGCCCCTTCTTGGCAACCGTTGTGTCCCGAGCTGAGACCGTCCGCCAGCAGGTAGAGGACCAAGCAGCCGCTGAGCATGCTCACTGGCTGAGGCAACAGCGTCTGAATGCCTATGAAGGGTTTCTAGAAGCCTGGGATGAGTGTCTTCGTCTCACGCGGGCTTCGACTGATCCCCAAGATGGCGACCCGCCCGGCGTGGAACCACTGAGAGCGGCAGCGGGGCGAATGACGGAGCGCGCGAGACGCATCGCCCTCTTGGGGCCTCCTGCGGTGACGCAGGCCGCTGAGGAGCTGTTCCGAGACCATGCAGCAGGATGTAGACGGCACCGCCAATTTTGTCCGGGCGGCGGAGGCCGGAGCGTCGGGCCTGGAGGAACGTCCTGCTGATGTCGAAGCTGTACACGTTGTCACGGAAGGCTTTGTGCAACGAGCAGAGCAATTGCGTGAACTCCTGGCAGGCGCCCGTGAGCGTGGCGAGGGCGTGGACGGCCACCCGCTCTTGGCTGAGTACTTGGAGGCCGGCAACCGATGCCGGGCGGTTTCACGCGAGACGCTTGGGGACCTCCAGGCGAACTACGATGAGTTGGCCGGACTTGTGGATCAAGCCTTGGCAGTGGTTGAGCTTTTGCGGAACAACCAAGCGGCGCGTGAAGTCAGCCGCGAGCAGTTCACGGCCGAGGTGCGCGCGGCCCTGGGAACCCCGCCTCTCTCCGTGAGATCGGACTGACCCACCAGGTCGTCCGAGGTGGCGCGCTATGCGACTTGGCTGGTGGGGCCCCGCGCCTACGTATGAGCTATCAGCGGATGACAGCGGCTGATCATGTCGTCCGCAAGGCTGGCAAGGAGCAGTGGAGCGCCATGCTTCGACCAGATCAGGCCGCTGTTCCCCATCCACCGGTCGCTAGAACAGCACCCCTGCCACACTCCACAGCTGACGGATCAAGGCATTGAATCGGGGGTACGGCGCAATGGCAAAGCCGCGAAAGGGGTACTACCGAGGAGGCCACTACGTGAGGCCGACGACCGTATCCAGCAAGGTTAAGAAGCCTGCGCTCTGGGTGGTCGTGGTCGGTGTGCTTCTGCTGATCGCTGCCTGGAACACTCTCTTCGGCGACGACGGCGACAAGACGACGCCGGAGCCCCAGCGGACGACTCAGTCAGTCACGGAGTCGCCGTCCCACTAGCTTTCGGAAAGTTCGGCCCCAGGGGGACGAGGTGGGAGTGTTCTGGCTTCGGTCCTGTGCCTCCTCGGATTCAGGTGCGTTTTCAGCCGATGGAGCAGACCGAAGCCGTTCCCAGCACAACCGCCAGTTACTCAACTGCTCGTCAGGCACCCCACAGGCGGTCAGATAGACGCCTGTCGTCCGCCATGTCCTCGGTAGATTCTTGCGGTTGAGGAGGTTGCCGACTGTTCCGGGTGCGATCTGCCCGCCGGAGCGCTGGCTGATGGCCGCGTGTGTGAGGGCACTGGCGACGCGCACCTGTCCCAGTGCGTTGAAGAACCCTTCGACGGTGCGGATGGCATCAGGGTCTGGCCATGCGAGGTGGTCGACATGCCCGTCGCTAGGGGTGCTGGACACGGGGGATCGGCTGAATGCGGGATTCCAGCCCAGTGCGAGTCGACCGTTGCTGTTGCGCTCCCGTCCTTGGGGGACCGGGCGACCCTTCGCCGAGAGTGACCTCCTCAGCTCGCGAAAGACGCTGTCGAGATGCAGCCGCTCGGGGCCTCCAGTGATGCCGGTGGTGAGGATGGCGAGCAGTTCGCCGGTGAAGGCGGTGTGTGACTCACCGGGTGGGGCGAGTGCTTGGCGGTTCTCCGAGGCCGCAGCGAGCAAGTACGTCCCTTCGACATCAGCTTGGGCAGCCAACTCCGAGGGCCCCATAGTTCCCAGAGCAAGTCCGCCGTAACAGCAGTCGAGAATGACGACCGTCCGCTCCGCTCGTCCCTCCAGCAGAGCGCCACGGAGCCAGCTGTACGGAATCCCTGTTTCGACCCGTTGCTGTTTGGATTGAGGCAGCCCTAGATAGAGCTCGCCCTCTGGCGTGACCAGACCGTGCCCCGCGTAGTACACGAGCAGCGTGTCCCTGGCTGTGGCGCTGGCTTCGCGTAGGGATTCCATCGCAGCTGTCGCGCTAGGCGGGTTGGAAAGCACAACGCAGTCTTCTCCGCTGAGGCTCCACGACCTAGGGCTGGTGAGCACCTCTGCCAAGGAGCTGAGGTTGTTGGAGACGGCCGGGAGATCTTCGAGGAAGTCGTACGCGCTCGTTCCGATCAACACCGCCCTCGAAGCGCCGGGATCTGGGAACACGCTCAACCTGCCGAGCCCTCCTCGTCGTTCTGCCGGTCCTCTCGGAGTAGTCGTGTGATTCGTTCGATCTCCTCGTCACTGCAGTCGGTCAAGGCGTCAACGAGATCCTCGTGCCGGACCGTCACGCGCGAGGCGCGCGGTCGTGTCTGCTTCCAAGCGGCCAGCGTCAGGGCGAAGTTCGCGGCGCTCCAGCCGTTCTCCGTGACCAACTGCAGGATGTCGGCGACTGCCCCCATGCCGCCCTCGCGCGGCGCTTGCTCGCACATCTCCACGCTGGCGGTGCGCCGGATGTCAGGGTCGCGGCGGAGCCAGGCCAGCAGCGAGCGGAGTTCGTCATCCGCTGGCTCGACACGAATCTCAACGCGCATGTGATCCCTCACTGTTGCACTCCGGGCTTGGCGGTCCCAACCATGTTCGGGCATGGCCGTGCGTGGAGTGTTTGTCTTCAGTCAACCGCTCTGTGAAGTGACGGAACGAGACGCAGAAGGATCTACGCGGCGGCTCGATTTCGTCGGCCGATGGCTTTGCGGGCCTTCTCGACCGCCCCCGTCACGCGGTGGACGTAGCGGCGGAGGGTGAACGCAGGGTCCTCATGGCCGAGGAGGTCGGCGAGGGTGTAGACGTCAACGCCCTCGTTGTTCGCCTCCGAGGCGAACAGGTGCCGCAGGGCATGCATCATCTTGTCGCGGCACGCCTCCCACTTGTGGCCCGTTCCGACCGGCCTGTCGTTCACCGCCTTGATGACACCGATAGCCTCAAGGGCTGCCCTCCAGAGGTAGTTGAAATAGTTCTTGTTGAGCGCCTTGCGCTCGCGAGTGGTGAACATGAGGCGCACGGTGACGACCAGCGCGGCCACGCGCAGCAAGCAGCGGCAGCTGAGGAAGCCTTCCGCGATCTCCAGGCGGGCTACGAACAGGCTGCCAAACCGGCCTTGGCGGACCTCACCCGCCGCGCCACAACCACCAGCCGCTTCGAGCGGGACCTTCGCGCGGCTCTCCCCGACCACGCCGACCGCGTCCTCGCCGATCCCGCTTGGCCGGCCCTCACCACCACTCTTGCCCGCGCCGAGACCGCTGGTCACAGCCCCCGGCGCCTCCTGGCCACGGTCGGCGCCCACCGAGAACTCGACAGTGCCGAGTGCCCCGCCAAGGGCATCGCTGCTTGCGCCTGGGTTCGCGTCAGGCGGCCTCGGTTCCGCCCGGAGTAGCAGGTGCACCAGTCCGTGCAGCGGGCAGCCGCTCTGCCCATGTTCGGACCTTGGCCAGGTGTTCAGCCTGAAGCCCGGCACGGGGATCAGGCTGGATCAGCAGGGTCGCCGAGCCACGGATGGTGCGCTCCGTGGCCCAGACGTGATCGAGTCCGGTGAAGTCGTCGTCGATCCACACAGCGGGGGCGTCGCCCAGCCAGGCGCCGACGTGGTCGCGCTTCCATAGGTAGCCGTTGGGGTGGCTGGTGGTGATCTGGGGGCGCGGCAGGTCGACGTGCGGCAGGGGCGGGAGGCCGAGGAGGGGACCAATCAGGGTGGTGGCGTCCTGGCGCCAGCTGGTGCACCAGACCGGCGTGACCAGGCCCGTACGGATCACCTCCATGAGCATGGGGCCATGAGTGGGGTTGAGCCAGACGCCGACCGGGTCCTCAGCGCTACGGCCTGCGGGAACGACGTCGTGGCGGGCGTGGGTGGCCGGGGTCGATCCGTCGGCGTCGGGGAAGGGTATGAGGACGCCGTCGATGTCGAGGAGCAGGTAGGGCGGGCGCATCGGTTCCTCCTCGGGCAGCGGGGCAGAGATCAGTGCTTGCGCGCGGTGAGCAGCAGGGTTGTGGGCCAGCGGCCCTGTCGAGGTTCATGAAACTCCTGGGCCGAGGCGAGCCGCAGGCCCGCGCGGTCGAGGTGCTTCTCCCAGCGGTCGGCGCCGAAGTCCCAGCGAGCGACGGGCAGTCGCGTGCGGTCGGGCAGCGTGACGTAGTCGCGTCGGGGTCGGTCGTCGGCGGAGGGGGCTCTGCCGCCGCGCTGTGGGTGAGGGACGGAGAAGGCGAGGGGACGGCCGGGCTTGAGGTGCTGGGCGATGGCGGGGAGCAGGAGTTCGGGCGGCACGAGGCCGACTGCACCGAACACGGAGTAGATCGCGTCGAACTGCTCACCGGACGCCTGCAGGTAGTGCAGAGCGTGGCCGGCGACGAAGGTGAGGTTGTTCAGCCGCCCGTAGTGCGAGCGAGCACGTCGCACCTGGAGTCCGATGAGGTCGACGCCGGTGACGCTGGCAGCGTGCCGGGTGGCGAGGCAGGCGGCGTTGTGTCCGGGGCCGCAGCCGAGTTCCATGACCCGCTTGCGGCGCAGGTCGGGGCCGAGGATCTCGGCGCCCGGGCCGATGCCTGGCCGTGTCGTCCACTCCATCCGGGCGGGAGGGGCGAGCGGCCCCGCCGGACCGGGAAGGGTGCGCTGGAGGGCGTGGGTGTACCAGGGCGAGGCTTGGGAGAGCACCTACACCTCCAGGAGTTGGAGGGTGTCGGTGAGGTGGCGGCGTACGGCCTTGATGTACGCGGGGTCGGTGGCCGGGTCGTTGATCCAGCGGATGGACTGCTCCATGAACCACTCGACGGCCCACATGCGGTGCCAGCCCAGCGCCCAGCGTTCTGCGGTGATCCCGCCGCGCCGGTCGAGAGCCTCAGCACTGCCGCCTGCGCTGACGTACGACTCCAGGAAGGCGCGCAGGCGCGCGGGGTCGGGAGTTTCGAGGGTGCCGTGCCAGCTGGCCAGGTCGAGCAGGCCGGGGCCGGTGAAGGCGCGGGCGAAGTCCAGCAGCCGCCAGCCGCGCTGGCCGATGTGGAGGCTGGTGGGGTGGAACTCGGAGTGCACCCACCCGAACGGGGAGCGGGTTGCCCCGGCCGCGCGGACAGTGGCGGCCCGGGCGATCTGGTCCAGGGCGTGCTCGATGTCGTCGGCGCCTTGCCAGCGGTCGGCCTTGTGGAGGTGGCCGAGGTGATCGAGGGCCCGGCTAGGCAAGGCCCTCAGCCCACCCTCGTCGAGAACCGGGAGAGCGGGGGCGGTGCGGGTGTGGTGGAGGACGACAGCGGCTGCCGCGCCATCCAGGTCGTCGGCGTCGCGGATGGGGGTTCCGAGGTCTTCGAGCAGCATGCCGAGCCATCCGTCCACGACGGCGGAGGCATGGACTTTCGGCACCGGCACCCCGGAGGCATCGGCGAGGCGCAGTGCCTGGGCCTCACCATCGAAGGGCCTTTTGGCGTACTTGAAGACAGCGGTGGTGCTGTCGAGGAACGTCAGGCGCTCGACGCCGGACATGGACCACACGCGTACCTCCTCGCGCACTGCGGTGGGACGGTCGGCGAGAGTAAGCAGGCTGTCGAGGAGTTCTGCGTGGGGCTTCGCGTCCATCAAGAGGCTCCAATCCCGGTGAGGGCGTCCGGGGCGGGCGGCGGCGACCGGCCCGCCCCGGAGCCTGGTTGAGGGGTTAAGCGGCAGGCGTGGCCACGCGGTGGGCGTAGACCTGCTCGATCCATCCGGCCTTGAACTGGGCGAGGTCGTCGCGGAAGCCGGCCATCGAGGCACCGTAGGGTGCGACCACGCCGCCGGTCTGGTCCGGCACGGACTGGCAGCCGTGCACGAGCCGTCCGCCGAGCGCGGCGTGGGCCTTGATCGATTCGAGGCGGCGGTGCTCGTTGAACCAGCCGCCGTGGTAGACCTCGTCGAGCATTCCACCCATCTCGTCGTCCAGGTCGAAGACGACGGAGGTGGCGGCCGGGAAGAACCAGCACGGGCCGACGTTGGAGATGTGCCCGTCCAGCTCCACCTTGTTCAGTGCCATCAGCGTGGCGGCCTCGCGCAGCATCCGCAGGTGCTCGGCCGTGATCCGCGGCAGGCCGAGCCCTGTGAGGTGTTCGTCGCGGAAGAGGTACGCGTACACCTCGTACGCGGTGGACAGCACGCGGGCCGCATCCGAAGTGGACTGGCCGTGCTGCTTGATGAAGTCGAGCGCGAGCTGCTCGACCGCACTCTCGGTGGTCTCCTCCGCCTCCAGGAGCTGGGACTTGACCAACTCCCAGTCGCTGATGAGCCACGTGTTCGACTCGAAGCGGAAGAAGTACTCAGCCGGGTCGATGGTGATGCGCCGGCCCTCGACCTGGATGCCGGGCAGGCGGCTCCAGCGTGCGTCGAAGGCTTCGGGCAACTCGACCGTGATGGCCGTGGTGTCGATGGTGGTCACCGTGTCTCCGTCTCTGATCGGCCGGGTTCGGGCACAGGAATGCCTGAACCCGGAGCGGGTGTACGGAACTTCGGGGAGCCGCCCGGACCAAGAGGGGAGCCTGGCTCACGGGGTCGGGCCGTGCCGGGCGGCTGGTGATTAGTGAACCCGCCATCACGCAGAGTGGGTACGGTGTGAGCGAGGCCAAGCGGTATACGCGGTTTACAGCTCCGGATCGGAGGCGATCGTGGCGGAGCAGCGAGAACCCAACTCCCGGCTGCGCGATGCCATCGGCACGGTCGGCTGCACCTACGAGGCTCTCGCCAGAGACGTGCGGCGCATCGCCGCCGAGAACGGCGAGATCCTCCAGACCAACAAGTCGGCCATCTCCCACTGGGTGAACGGCACCCGCGCCCCTTCTGGACAAGCAGGCCAGTACCTCGCCGAAGCACTGTCCCGCCGAGTGGGACGCACGATCACCCAGACCGAGATCGGCCTCCGCACGGCAGAAGCCGAACAGAAGGCGGAATCCGACCCCGTCCTCGCTGCCACCGACCTGGGCCGCGCCGACGTCGAGCGGCGCCGTTTCCTCACCATCGCGGCCTTCACCACCGCCGGCGTCGCCATGCCGCTCGCCTACGACCACGAGGCCACCGCCCGCATGCTCCGCGCCCGCACCGGCACGTCTGTGATCGGCGTGGAGGACGTGGACGTTGTACGGCAGATCACCGCAGCCTTCAGCGCCGCTGACGAGCGCCTCGGCGGCGGGCACGGCCTGACCACCGTCACCGCCTACCTCGCCGACACCGCAGCCCCCATGCTCCGGGGCCGATTCCCCAGTGAAGTCTTACGCCGGGCGGCCTTCGGCGCAGTCGCCGAACTTGCCTACCTCGCAGGATGGAAGCACCACGACCTGGGTCAGGAGGGCGCCGCCCAGCGCTACTACCAGGTGGGCTACCAGCTGGCCTGCGAAGCCGACCCGCACGGCCACGCCGCCTGGATGATGCGCGCCCTCGCCCACCAGGCACTCAGCCTGAAACAGTCCCACCACTGCGTCGACCTTGCCGAAGCTGCCCTCGCCCAAGGCGTCGGTCACGTCGACGGCCAGACCGAAGCACTACTCCACATCACCCACGCCCGCGCGTACGCCGCCATCAACGAGAACCCTCTGGCCGCACGTGCCCTGCTCGCCGCCGAAGACGCGCTGCTCCGAGACGACAGCCCGCAGCCCAGCTTCTCCCGTGTCAGCGGCCCCGCCGCCGGCACCGTGGCGAGCCACACCGCTCGCACTCTGACCGACCTCGCCGATCACGTCGGCACCGAGCAGCAGCATCGCGATGCCCTCACCCGTTGGGACCCGAAGAAGTACAAGCGCGTCCACGCCCTCACTCACGCCGACCTCGGTGACAGCCTCGCCGCCCAGGCCCGCGCTGACGAGGCCATCGCTGCATGGAACCAGGCCCTCACCCTGATGGACGGCATGGCCTCCGACCGCACCCGCAAGGCAATCACCTCCATCCGATCAACCCTGGCCGTCTACCAGCGGCGCAAAGTACCTGGCGCCGCCGAGCTCGCCCGTCGCGCCCGAGAGGCGCTCGCCTACCATGCCCACCAACCCGGCCGACGAAGGGATCACCATGGCCCAGCCGACAACCGATGACCAGCCCAAGGCGCTCAAGCCCGCTCTGGAGTCCATGACCCTGCTGGTCGCCGCCGTCATCGTCCACGACAAGGCCACCAACCGCGTGCTCCTCCTCCAGCGCAGCGACCAGGCCAAGTTCGCCAGGGGTAAATGGGACCTCCCCGTCGGCAAGAGCGAGCCCGGCGAGCCGATTAGCGAGACGGCCGTCCGTGAGCTGCACGAAGAGACCGGTCTGACCGTCAAGCCGGAAGCACTCCGGGTCGCCCACGTCATCCATGGCGCCTGGGGCGTGGAGGCACCCAACGGCTTCCTCACGGTCGTCTTCGCCGCCCACGAGTGGACCGGCGAGCCCGAGAACCGCGAACCGGGCAAGCACGCCCAAGTCCGATGGGTCGACGCCGACGCCGTCCCCGAGGAGTTCGTCGAGACCACCGCCAGTGCCCTCAGTCGCTACCTCAGCGGCGGGCCGCAAGTGTCCCTGGACGGCTGGAAGTAGGCGAGCGCTTCTTCCACCGGCTAAGCCGTAGCAGCAAATACGGCCCACCGCTGCGCTGATCAAGCAGATCTGCCACGGTTGTCAGTGCTCTGCGCCAGGATCCCCACATGAACTTTGACTGGGAGCGCGCAGCCGCAATACAGCGGTCAGTGGTGGGGGGTGCGCTCCTGGCCGCGATTGTGGGTTCGGCCTACCGCCTTCTTGCGTGGATTGCACGCCGGATCCAGCCACTGCAGGCGTAGTGGTCGGTGTGGAATGTCAGACTCGCAAATCGGGATATGGCTCCAACAGTCGAGGCGCTGCAACGGGCGGCAGTAGCAAGCCCCTCCCTCCCCTCAGTCCGGCAGGGCAGCCCACCGCGCAGGGTGCGCAGTCTGCGCACAGTCCGCAAGACAGCGGATCGCGACCGTCGCACGGCATCGCCAGCCATCAACAAAAGGCCAGGGCTGTGGGCTGCGGCGAGCATTGCCGCAGGCCACTGGCCCTGCCATTACTACGAGACGAAGAGGGCTGCCGCCGTACAAGGAGTCTGCGCGAACCAGCGAGAGCCGCTACCCGACTATGGGTAGCGGCTCTCGCAGCGCTTCTGACATCACGTCAGAGAATTGACCGGGCGGTGCACGCTCGGTGCACAAGGGGGCGGAAAGTAAGCGGTGACAGCGAGAACAACTGAGAAGAGTTTTCGCAGGTCACAGCCTATTCGCCGGGCTCCCACCCAGGTCGCCCGACCCCGCCTCCTAGATGTCGAAGTACAGCTCGAACTCGTGCGGGTGCGGGCGCAGCTGGATCGGGGCGATCTCCGCCGTGCGCTTGTAGTCGATCCACGTCTCGATCAGGTCGGACGTGAAGACGCCGCCCGCCTGGAGGTACTCGTTGTCGGCCTCCAGGGCCTCCAGCACCGCCGGGAGGGAGGTCGGGACCTGGGGGACGCCCGCGTGCTCCTCGGGGGCGAGCTCGTAGAGGTCCTTGTCGATCGGCTCGGCCGGCTCGATCTTGTTCTTGATGCCGTCGAGGCCCGCGAGGAGGAGAGCCGAGAACGCCAGGTACGGGTTCGAGGACGGGTCCGGGGCGCGGAACTCGACGCGCTTCGCCTTCGGGTTCGAGCCCGTGATCGGGATGCGCATCGCGGCGGAGCGGTTGCGCTGCGAGTACACCAGGTTGACCGGGGCCTCGAAGCCGGGGACCAGGCGGTGGTAGGAGTTCACCGTCGGGTTGGTGAAGGCGAGCAGCGACGGGGCGTGCTTGAGGATGCCGCCGATGTAGTAGCGGGCGGTGTCCGACAGGCCCGCGTAGCCCTGCTCGTCGTAGAAGAGCGGCTCGCCGGCGGTCCACAGCGACTGGTGCACGTGCATGCCCGAGCCGTTGTCGCCGAAGATCGGCTTCGGCATGAAGGTCGCGGTCTTGCCGTTGCGCCACGCGACGTTCTTCACGATGTACTTGAAGAGCATCAGGTCGTCGGCCGCGGCCAGCAGCGTGTTGAACTTGTAGTTGATCTCCGCCTGGCCGGCCGTGCCCACCTCGTGGTGCTGGCGCTCGACCTGGAGGCCGGACTTCTCCAGCTCCAGGGAGATCTCGGCACGCAGGTCGGCGAAGTGGTCGACCGGCGGGGCCGGGAAGTAGCCGCCCTTGTAGCGGACCTTGTAGCCGCGGTTGTCCTCGACCGCACCGGTGTTCCAGGCGCCCGCCTCGGAGTCGATGTGGTAGAAGCCCTCGTTCGCGGCGGTGCTGAAGCGCACGCTGTCGAAGACGTAGAACTCGGCCTCGGGGCCGAAGTACGCGGTGTCCGCGATGCCGGTCGACGCGAGGTAGGCCTCGGCCTTCTTGGCGATGTTGCGCGGGTCGCGGCTGTACTGCTCACCCGTGATCGGGTCGTGGATGAAGAAGTTGATGTTCAGCGTCTTGTCGCGGCGGAAGGGGTCCAGGCGCGCGGTCGACAGGTCGGCGCGCAGCGCCATGTCGGACTCGTGAATGGCCTGGAAGCCACGGATCGACGAGCCGTCGAAGGCGAGCTCCTCGGACGGGTCGAACGCCGTCGCCGGGATCGTGAAGTGCTGCATCACGCCGGGAAGGTCGCAGAACCGGACGTCGACCATCTTGACGTCGTTGTCCGCGATGTACTTCTTGGCGTCGTCGGCGTTCTGGAACATCCAACTCCTCCTACTCCCGTCCGGGGGAGACGGGGTTGTAGCTCGTGGTGCGGCCAGTGCGGTGGCACACGCTGGACCTGACCATAGGCAGGCGGGATTTCTCAAGCGTGACCCGTTTGTTTCGCCCAAGTTAACCGGGGCCGGGGTAGGTGGCACATCAAGACCCGTATAAATGGGATAAATGCGGCCCTCCCGGCCATCCCGGGGGCGGGGCCCCGAACACCGGCCGGTACCGTGGAAGCGTGGACAACAGGCAAGCAATCGGATCGTGGCTCTCCGGGCCCCGCGCGGCGGCCGAGGAGATGGGCGTCGACTTCGGTTACCGGGGCGAGCAGCTCGGTCTGCCGGAGGAGGGGCCGGGCGCCATCGCCCCCCTGGGTCGGCGCTTCGGCGCCATCTTCATCGACTGGTCGGTGAGCGCCCTGATCGCATACGGGCTCCTCGCGCACCGCACCCTCCACCTCACCAACAACTGGGCGCTCGTCGTCTTCCTGGTGATGAGCATCCTGACCGTCGGCACGGTCGGGTTCACGCCCGGCAAGCGCCTGCTGGGCCTGCGTCTGATCGCCGAGGGCGGCGGCCGCCTCGGCTTCCTCCGGTCCCTGCTGCGCAGCGTGCTGCTGTGCCTCGCCATCCCGGCCCTGGTCTGGGACCGCGACGGCCGCGGCCTCCACGACCGCCTGGCCCGCGCGATCCAGGTCCGGATCTAGCAGCCGGACCCTCCCGATCGGGCGGGGACCCGTACACCCTGAGGGGCGCGGGGCTGTCACGTCGTGCGGCTCCGCCGCGTGGGTGCGACCAGCCACGCACGGCCCGCAGCCAAAGACCTCTTTAGGGGCGCGGGGCTGTCACATCGTGCGGCTCCGCCGCGTGGGCGCGACCAGCCACGCACGACCCCGCACCCGAACATGTACGCACGGGAAAGGGCGGCCCGGACCACTCGGTCCCGGCCGCCCTTTCCCGTACACGCACGTAAGTGCTAGCGCGCCTTCCCGCCGCGCGGCATCCGCATCCCCTTGGGCATCGGCCCCTTGGGAAGCGGCATGTTGCTCATGAGGTCGCCCATCGCGCGCAGCCGGTCGTTGGCCGCGGTGACCTGCGGCCCCGCCAGGACGCGCGGGAGCTTCAGCAGCGTGGTGCGGAGCTTCTTCAAGGGCACCTGGCCCTCTCCGTCGCCGACCATCACGTCGTGGACCGGTACGTCCACCACGATCCGCGCCATCTTCTTCTTCTCGGCCGCCAGCAGCGACTTCACCCGGTTCGGGTTGCCCTCGGCCACCAGCACGATGCCGGCCTTGCCGACCGCCCGGTGCACGACGTCCTGGCTGCGGTTCATCGCCACCGCCGGGGTCGTCGTCCAGCCGCGGCCGATGTTCTGGAGCACTGCGGCCGCGGCCCCCGGCTGTCCTTCCATCTGCCCGAAGGCAGCGCGCTCGGCACGGCGTCCGAAGACGATCGCCATAGCGAGGAAGGCCAGCAGGACACCGAGAATGCCCAGGTAGATGGGGTGACCGATCAAGAACCCGAGCGCGAGGAAGACACCGAAGGTGACGATTCCCACTGCCGCGACGACGAGACCGACCTTCGAGTCGGCCTTGCGGGTCATCTTGTAGGTCAGGGCGATCTGCTTCAGTCGCCCGGGGTTCGCAGTAGTGTCTGCGTTTTCCTTCCTCGCCATGAACTGAAGTTTACGTGGCCTAGGAGCGACGGCTAGCCACGGCCTCCAGTACGTGCTGCGCCTCGGTCCGGTCCTTGGCCCGGCGGCGGTCCTCCAGGACCGCGGTCCAGGCGTTCCGGCGGGCCGTGCGCTGGCCGGCGGCCATCAGGAAGGTCTCCATGGCGCGCAGTGCGTCGGTGACGGACGGGAGCGCGGTGGCGCGTACGGTCGTCGCGGACTGCATCGTGAGGTCCTCCCCAGGACGGGAACCGGTACGGACGGGACGGGGCGTGCGCGCGGGCTCACGCTCGGGGGCGTGCGCGGTGCGTGAAGCCAGCGTCACTGACTGGTGTTACCAGGGCGTGTCCGAACGGTCAAACACCAATGAAACCTTGACGCGCCCCCGTAGAACGCTGACGCGGCCCGTACACACCCCCTACCTGCGAGGGATGTACGAGCCGCGTCGAATCGGCCATTACCGGCCGGTAGTATCTTGTGCGCGAATTCACACACTGGGCGCCTGGGCGAGTCGGCCGCGGACGGTCACGCGCCGACCGCGGTCTCCTCCGTCGACACCGTCGAATCCGTCGCGCCCCGGCGCTCCATCGCCTGCTGGAAGAGCCGGCCCGCGCGGTACGAGGAGCGGACCAGCGGGCCCGACATCACACCGGAGAAGCCGATCTCGTCGGCCTCCTCCTTGAGCTCCACGAACTCCTGCGGCTTCACCCAGCGCTCCACGGGGTGGTGGCGCAGCGACGGCCGCAGGTACTGCGTGATGGTGATCAGCTCGCAGCCCGCGTCGTGCAGGTGCTGGAGCGCCTCGCTGACCTCCTCGCGGGTCTCACCCATGCCGAGGATCAGGTTCGACTTGGTCACCAGGCCGAAGTCGCGGGCCTGGGTGATGACGTCGAGCGAGCGGTCGTAGCGGAAGCCGGGGCGGATCCGCTTGAAGATCCGGGGCACGGTCTCGACGTTGTGCGCGAAGACCTCGGGGCGGGACGAGAAGACCTCGGCCAGCTGCTCCGGCACCGCGTTGAAGTCGGGGGCGAGCAGCTCGACCTTGGTGCGGCCGTCGGCGCGGTCCGCCGTCTGCGCGTGGATCTGGCGCACGGTCTCCGCGTACAGCCAGGCGCCGCCGTCCGCCAGGTCGTCGCGGGCGACGCCGGTGATCGTGGCGTAGTTCAGGTCCATGGTGACCACGGACTCGCCCACACGGCGGGGCTCGTCGCGGTCGAGCGCCTCGGGCTTGCCCGTGTCGATCTGGCAGAAGTCGCAGCGCCGGGTGCACTGGTCGCCGCCGATGAGGAAGGTCGCCTCGCGGTCCTCCCAGCACTCGAAGATGTTGGGACAGCCCGCCTCCTGGCAGACCGTGTGCAGCCCCTCGCTCTTCACCAGGCTCTGCATCTTGGTGTACTCGGGGCCCATCTTCGCCCGGGTCTTGATCCACTCGGGCTTGCGCTCGATGGGGGTCTGGCTGTTCCGGACCTCCAGGCGCAGCATCTTGCGTCCGTCGGGTGCGACTGCGGACACGACGTGCTCCCTATGACTTCGATTCTTCGGCGGACACCAGGGTACGCCCGTTATTTGCGTGGCATTACGTCTGGCCAACCCATGGCCAAGGGGGCGCATTCCCGTTCCGGGTGCGCCCGGGGCGTACTAGGCGGTAGCGCGCTCGATCTCCCTGGGCGCCAGTTCCGCGTGTTCCAGGATGTCCTTGAGGTGCTTCTCGACGACCGGCAGGACGTCGGAGATCGTGATCTCGCGGCCCAGTTCGTACGAGAGCGAAGTCACGCCCGCGTCGCGGATGCCGCACGGCACGATCCTGTCGAACCAGGTGTTGTCCGGGTTCACGTTCAGCGCGAAGCCGTGCATGGTCACGCCCTTGGCGACGCGGATGCCGATCGCGGCGAGCTTGCGGTCCTCGCGGCGCTGGCCCGCGTTGGACGGCGCGTACTCCGGGCCGTTCAGGCGCGGGTCGAACTCGTCGTCGGTGAGCCGGGGGTCGAAGTCGAGGGAGAGCCCGGCGGGCTTGGGGCGCTGCTCCACCGGGTCGCCGAGCACCCACACCCCGCTGCGGCCCTCGACCCGGGTGGTCTCCAGACCGAAGTCGGCGGCCGTGCGGATCAGGGCCTCCTCCAGGCGGCGCACGTGCGCGACCACGTCCACCGGGCGCGGCAGTTTCTGGATCGGGTAGCCGACCAGCTGGCCCGGGCCGTGCCAGGTGATCTTGCCGCCCCGGTCCACGTCCACGACCGGAGTGCCGTCCAGCGGGCGCTCGCTGGGGTCCGTGCGCCGGCCCGCGGTGTAGACCGGCGGGTGCTCCAGGAGCAGGCAGGTGTCCGGGATCTCGTCGGCGAACCGGGCCGCGTGCACCCGCCGCTGCTCGTCCCAGGCCTCCTGGTACTCGACCGCGTCGTCGCCGAAACCCAGTCGGTCAAATCGCAGCTCGTTCACGCCCGGCTCCTCACCCAGTGCATACATGCGCCTCAGCCACTGTACGACCGCGTTCGACGGCAGCGTGCGGCGGGCAGAAACGGCACCTCCTCACACGATCGGATGAATGCGGGGCGCAGGCGGCGGTCAGGGCGGTATTGACCGCTAAATTCCCCCCGTTCCATGAGGGCTGCACGCTTGGCCCGGAAGGCAGGAGATCGCACAGCTGATGACGGAACGACCCGCGCAGCGCACGCCCAACCGCCAGCTCGCCGCGCTCATCGCGGAGGCCGGGTTCTCCAACGCGGGCCTCGCGCGCCGTGTGGACCAGCTCGGCCTGGAGCACGGACTGGATCTGCGGTACGACAAGACGTCGGTGACCAGGTGGCTGCGTGGGCAGCAGCCGCGCGGCACCACGCCCGCGCTGATCGCCGAGGTGTTCACCCGGCGCCTGGGGCGCAGACTCTCGGCACAGGACCTGGGGCTCGACGCGTGCGCGCCGGTGTACGCCGGTCTGGAGTTCGCGGCGACCCCGGAGGAGGCCGTCGACATCGTCAGCGGTCTGTGGCGAAAGGACTCAGGCAGCCAGATCGAGCTCCGCAAGATCGCGTTCACTCCGGCCGGGCTCGTGGTGCCCAGCAGGGACTGGCTGATCGGGCGGGCCGACGAACGCGTCGGCCACGGCGACCCGTCCCCGCGCTTCGCGGGCGAGACGGCCGCCGCCGGGCCGCGCGTCCCCAGCCAGGGCCGCCCGGGCGTGCCCCGGCAGCGCACCTCGGACCGGGGCCCAGGGCAGCGGGTGACCAGCGGCGACATCGCGGCCCTGCGCTCGGTCGGGGAGCTCTTCCGCACCCTGGACCACGCCTACGGCGGCGGCCACGCGCGCCAGGCCCTGGTGCGCTATCTGGAGCACGAGGCCGAGCCGATGCTGCGCGGCAGCTACGGCGAGAACATCGGCCGCAGGCTTTTCTCGGCGGCCGCCGACCTCACCCGCCTCGCGGGCTGGACCTCGTACGACATCGCGGCGCACGGTCTGGCGCAGCGGTACTTCGTCCAGGCGCTGCGGCTCGCACAGGCGGCGGGCGACCGGGCATACGGGTCGTACGTGCTGGTCACGATGAGCCGCCAGGCCGTCTACCTCGGCCACGGCCGGGAGGCGGTGCAGCTGGCGCGGGTCGCCCAGCAGGGCGTCGGCTCCTCGGCACCGCCGGTGGTGCAGGCGCTGCTGCACTCAGTGGAGGCGCGCGGGCACGGGGTGCTCGGCGAGATCCGGGCGTGCACGGCCTCGCTGGTGCGGGCGGAACGGGCGATGGAGGCGGCCAGGCCGGGCGACGACGTGCCGCACTGGGCGCGGTTCTTCGACGACGCGCAGCTCGCGGACGAGTTCGGCCACTGCCACCGCGACCTCCAGCAGTACCGGGCGGCCGCGCAGCACGCCGAGCGCTCCCTCCAGCTGCGCGCCCCGGCGTACGCCCGCTCACGGCTCTTCTGCCGGGTGGTCCTGGCCTGCGCCAGGCTCGGCCTCGGCGAGCTCGACCAGGCCTGTGCGCTGGCCGCGGAGGCGGCGCAGCAGGCGAGTGAGATGCGGTCGGTCCGGGCGACCGAGTACGTGCGCGACTTCGAGCGCCGCCTGGAGCCGTACCGCGACGCGGCGGCCGTACGGACATATCGCGACCGGGTGGCTGCGCTCGGGTAGTCCGGAGGGCGCCCGCGGGAGGGGTGACTTCGCCCGTCGCGCGGCCGTCCGCCGTGGCCGGTTGCTCGCTGCAGTTCCCCGAGCCCCTGGGTAGTCAGGGGCTCGGGGAACTGCGCGACAAGCCACGGTCGGGCCGCGGGCGGAAGCGGGCCGAGGGTCAGGCCGCCGGACGGATGGCCGAGGGTTCCGGGGACGCCGCGCGCAGGCCCAGGTCAGCCAGGATCGCGTGCGCGGCCCTGCGGCCCGAGTACAGGGCGCCCTGGACAGTGCTGGTGTCGCGGTGGTCCCCGCAGACGTACAGGCCGGCCAGGAGGCGCACCGGGCGGCGTACGTCGTGGGGTGCGGGCATCGACGGGACCGCCTCCGGGGTGTGCCGGACGGCGAGCAGGTCCCAGTCGGCCGTCGACGTCCCGTACAGCCGGCCAAGATGGGCCAGGACCGAGGCCTCCAGGTCCGGCGGCGGGGGGCCGAGCACGGTGGAGCTGATGAGCGCCCGGCCGTGCGGCGCGCGCGCCGGGTCGACCTCGCTCATCACCACCGTGTGCGCCACCGGGCCGCTCCCGTCCGCGTCGAGCAGCAGCGCCGGTTCGGCCAGTGGGGGCGCGGGGGCGGTGTGGTGGACCACCGTCACCGGGTGGAACGGCGGCACCCGAAGGCCGGGCAGCAGCTCTGCGGCGGCGCGCGCGTCCGTGGCGAGCAGCAGCGAGCGGCAGCCGAGGACGCCGTGGTCGGCGGTGGTCACGGAGGTCGTGGCCACCGAGGTGACCTTGACGCCGGTACGGACCGTGCCGGGCGGCAGCGCGGCCGCGAGCAGCTCCGGCAGCACCGAGGCGCCCCCCGACGGCACGCACAGCCGGCCGCGCGCGAAGCCGCGCAGGGCGAGGTCGGCGCACCGGCTGGAGGTGGTGAGGTCCGGGTCGCAGAGCAGCGCGGAGAGCAGGGGGCGTACGAACCCGTCCAGGGTGCGGGCGGGCAGGCCGCGGGTCTGCAGGGCGGCCCCGATGGGCAGTTCGGGCCGGGAGAGCAGCCGCTCGACGGGGGTCGTGGCGAGACGGGCGAGCGATGCGCCGAGCCGGGCCTGGTCGAGCGCGCCGCCGAGCGGGGTCGGGGCGCCGCGGGAGCCGCCCCGCGCGGAGCTCCTGGGCACGCCCCGGGGGCCTCCCCTGGGGGCGCTCGCCAGGGCGCGCGCTGCGGCGAGTGCGCCCCGCGCGCTCCGTGGCACGCCCGCCCGGTAATGGCGGCCCGCGCTGTGGACGAGCACCCCGGGCGCGAACGCGCTCAGGGCCAGGCCGTCCAGGCCGGGCGTGCGCATCAGCTCCGGGTACGAGGTGGAGAGCAGCTGGCCGATCCGGTCGAGGCGGAAGCCGTCGAGGTGCTCGGTGGACATGCGCCCGCCCACCTCCCCGGCGGCCTCCAGGACCATGACCGTGACCCCCTCGCCGGTCAGCTGATGAGCCGCTGACAGGCCGGCGAGCCCGGCCCCCACGATGACGACGTCCGCATGGTGTGCGGTGCTGAGCACGTGCCCCTCCCTGAGGTCGGCGCGGAATGGTGGAGGCCTCATGCCCCCAACCGGCCCACGAAATGCAGGAGTTCGGAGAGAGAGTAGAAAGCGCGGTCGAATCCGCGACTCGCGCACGCGGCCGGGCACGGAGGCACGCGCCCGCACGCCGTGCGCCGGTGCTGTTCCGGACGGGCAACAGGTACGGGACGCCCCTGCCGCCCGGCCCCTACCGTTACAGCGCCGCCTACAGCGCCGCCCGGATCGCCCCGTCGATCCCCGGGAACGCGAACCGGAAGCCCGAGTCCAGGAGACGGCGGGGGAGGACCCGCTGGCTGCCCAGGACGTCCTCCGCGAACTCTCCCAGGACCAGACGGATCGCCGGGGCCGGGACCGGGAAGAGCGCCGGGCGGTGCAGGGCGCGGGCCATCGCCGCCGTCACCTCGCGGTTGGTGACCGGGTCCGGCGCCGTCAGGTTCACCGGACCGGACAGTTCGGGGGTGTCGAGCAGGTGCCGCAGCGCCGCGATGTGGTCGTGCCGGGAGATGAACGACCAGTACTGGCGGCCGCTGCCCAGCCGCCCCCCGAGCCCCGCCCGGAAGATCGGGAAGAGCTTGCCCCAGGCGCCGCCCTCGCGAGCCACCACCAGGCCGGTGCGGGCGAACACCGTACGGATGCCCGCCTCCTGCGCCGGGGCCGCCGCCTCCTCCCACTTCACGCAGACCCCCGCCAGGAAGCCCTCGCCGGGCGGCGCCTCCTCGTCCACCGCGCGCGTGCCCGTATCGCCGTAGTAGCCGATCGCCGTGCCGCACACCAGCACCTTCGGCGGCACGTCGAGCGAGGCCAGGGCCTCGGCGAGGGCGGCCGTGCCGAGCACCCGGCTCTCGCGGATCTCCTTCTTGTACGCGGCCGTCCACCGGTGGTCCCCGACCCCGGCCCCGGCCAGATGGACCACGGCCTCGCACCCGGCGAGCCCGGCCGTGTCCACGTACTGCCGCTTCGGGTCCCACTCGACCTCGTCGCCGGCCCGCGCCGGGCGCCGCACCAGACGGACGAGGTCGTGCCCGTCCGCCCGCAGTGACTGCGCGAGCGCCGTGCCGATGAGCCCCGTCGAGCCCGTGATCGCGATCCGCATGCCGCCTTCTCCCGATGGTGGAGGGTGCCCCGCTCCGGGGCGGAAACCATGCTTCCGCACCGGGCCCCCGATGGCACAGTGGCCCCATGCCCGAGCCGCACATACGCCCCGCCCGTCACCACGACGAAGCCGCCCTCGCCGAGCTCGACCGCGACGTCTGGTCGCCGCTGCACTCCGTCCAGGCCCGGCCCGAGCCACCGTTCGGGCCGTTCTTCGACCCCGCCAACCCGCCCGCGTACTACCTCGTGGCCGAGCTCGACGGCCGGGTGGCCGGATATCTGCGTCTGGTCCGGGCCACCCGGCTCGACTGCAACGGCCACGTACGCCAGATCCAGGGACTCGCCGTCGCCGACCGCGCCCGGGGTCGGGGCGTCGCCCGGGCCCTGCTGCGCGCCGCCGCGGAGGAGTCCCGGCGCCAGGGCGCCCGCCGGCTGACCCTGCGCGTACTGGGCCACAACGCCCCCGCCCGCAAGCTGTACGAGTCGGAGGGCTTCGCCGTCGAGGGGGTCCTGCCCGGAGAGTTCCTGCTGGACGGGGAGTACGTGGACGACGTGCTGATGGGGCGCTCGCTCACCGAGTGACGTAGAACAGGAGATAGCAGCAGAAACCCGGCGGCCGAGGAGTTTCGCCATGGTGGACGAGGGCGCGTCCGGGCTGCTGCCGGTCGCCCCCCGGCCGCTGTGGCAGCGGGCGCTCCCGGTGGTGGTCCTCGCCGGGATCACGGCCGCCCAGCTCGGCACCCCCAACGGGGTCGAGCTCGGCTACTTCCTGGCCGCCGTGCCGCCGCTCGCCGCCTTCGCCTACGGCCCGATCGGCACCGTCGTCCTGGCCACCGTCACCTTCGCCGGCGTCCTGCTGCCGCACACCCGCGACTGGTACCCGCACCCCGGCGACATCCTCACCCTCGCGATCGTCGTGGTCTTCAGCATCGTGGTGGCCCGGGTGCGCCAGCGCCGCGAGCACCAGCTGGTGACCGTCCGTACCGTCGCCGAGGCCGCCCAGCTCGCGGTGTTGCCGCCGCTGCCGGACGAGGTGGGGCAGGTGCGCTGCGCCGGGCTCTACCAGGCCGCGCAGCGCGGCACCCTGGTCGGCGGAGACTTCTACGACGTGCGCGCGGGCCCGCACGGCGTACGGGCGGTGATCGCGGACGTCCAGGGCCACGGCCTGGCGGCGGTCGGCACGGTGGCCGCGCTGCTCGGCGCCTTCCGCGAGGCGGTCCTCGACGAGCCCACGCTGCCGGGCGTGGCCGCCCGTCTCGACCGCCGCCTGGTGGCCGACGCGGAAACGGACGGGCCCGGCGAGCTGTTCGCGACCGCGCTGCTCCTGGAGTTCCCGCTCCACGAGCCCGTCGTACGGGTGGTGAGCTGCGGCCACCCCCGGCCGTTCCTGCTGCGCGGCCGCACCGCCGCCGAACTGGCCGCCGAACCCGCGCCGCCACTCGGCCTCGGCCTCGCGGGCCTCGCGCCGCCCCGGGAGCTACGGGTGGAGCTCGCCGAGGGGGACAGGATCCTCGCGTACACGGACGGGGTGACCGAGGCGCGCGACGCGGCCGGGGCCTTCTACCCGCTGGGGGAGCGGCTGGCGGCGCTGGCCCCGGGCGACGGCCTCGCCGCGCTGACCGAGGCGGTACGCGACGACCTGGTCCGGTACGCGGGCCGGGCCAAGGACGACGTGGCCCTGCTCGCCCTGGCCTCGGCGAACGGCCACCGGCTTCCTTAGACCGAAGTGCCGAATCGTTCCCACAGACGGGGGAACCGCTCCGCCAGAGCGCGGTCGTCCTCGAAGTCGATCGGTGTGCCCAGCGGTTCGGAGGGCTGGGGCGAGATCCCCAGATCGGGCGCTACGGCCCCGGTGAGCTGCTCGTACGCCTCGTCCGCCGCGTAGCCGAGGTCCTCGCCGTCGCCGTCGATCTCCTCGTCGAAGTCCTCCAGGAGTTCGGCGAGGTGGTCCGGGTCGTGCAGGGCGCCCTCGAACACCTCACGGCCCTGGCCGATGAGCCAGCAGCGGAAGTAGTCGAACGCGTCGTCGCTGGCGCCGCCGAGCAGCACCGCCGCCGCACCCCACAGATCCCAGGCGTAGGCGCGGTTGTAGCGGGCCTCGAAGTGCCTGGCGAAGTCCAGGACGGCTTCCGGGTCGAGTTGCAGCAAGCGCTCCACCAACAGCTCCGCATGGTCCTCGGGGTCGCCCTCGGCGTCCTCGCGGGTGCTGTCGATCAGCTCCCAGAATTCCGTCTCGTCCATCACGGGATCCAGCATCGTGGCTGGCGGGTGGCCGCGCACGCGGAGCCGCGCAAATCAGCCCTTCGGGCGGCCGGATCGAATCACTCGCCCCGGCCGCCAAAGGAAGCGCCGGTACGCCCGAGGGGCACGGCAGTGGCCGCGCCCCTCGGGCGTACCGGTTCTGCGGCCTTACAGGCCGTACCGCTCGCGGGCTTCCTTCACGGACGAGGCCTTGACCTCGCCGCGGCGGGCCAGCTGGGCCAGGGCCGCGACCACGATCGACTGGGCGTCGACGCCGAAGTGGCGGCGGGCCGCGTCACGGGTGTCGGAGAGGCCGAACCCGTCGGCGCCGAGCGAGGAGTAGTCCTGCTCGACCCACTGCGCGATCTGGTCCGGGACCTGGCGCATGTAGTCGCTGACCGCGAGGACCGGGCCCTCGGCACCGGCCAGCGCCTGGCGTACGTAGGGGATGCGCTCCTCGCCGCGCAGCAGCGCGGCGTCCGCCTCCAGGGCGTCGCGGCGCAGCTCGGTCCAGGAGGTCGCGGACCACACGTCGGCGGCCACGCCCCACTCCTCGGCGAGCAGCCTCTGGGCCTCAAGGGTCCAGTGGATCGCGGTGCCGGAGCCGAGCAGCTGGATGCGTGCGGGGTTGGCCGCCGCCACGTTCAGCCCGGCCGACTCGGCCGTGTTGAAGCGGTAGAGGCCCTTGATGATGCCCTCGTCGATCCCGGCCGGCTTGGCGGGCTGCGGCATGGGCTCGTTGTAGACGGTGAGGTAGTAGAAGACGTTCTGGTCCTCGCCCGGAGCCGCCTCGCCGTACATCCGGCGCAGACCGTCCTTGACGATCGTGCCGATCTCGTACGCGAACGCCGGGTCGTAGGTGAGCGCCGCCGGGTTGGTCGCGGCGATCACCGGCGAGTGGCCGTCGGCGTGCTGCAGGCCCTCACCGGTCAGCGTCGTACGGCCGGCGGTGGCACCCACCAGGAAGCCGCGGCCCAGCTGGTCGCCGAGCTGCCACATCTGGTCGGCGGTGCGCTGCCAGCCGAACATCGAGTAGAAGATGTAGAACGGGATCATCGCTTCGCCGTGCGTGGAGTACGCGGACGACGCGGCGATGAAGTCGGCCATCGAACCGGCCTCGGTGATCCCCTCGTTGAGGATCTGGCCGTCCTTCGCCTCGCGGTAGTACATCAGCTGGTCGCGGTCGACCGGCTCGTACGTCTGCCCCTTCGGCGAGTAGATGCCGAGCGAGGGGAACAGCGACTCCATACCGAAGGTGCGGGCCTCGTCCGGGACGATCGGGACCCAGCGCTTGCCGGTCTCCTTGTCGCGGATGAGGTCCTTGACCAGGCGGACGAAGGCCATGGTGGTGGCCATGGACTGGCTGCCGGAGCCCTTGTCGAAGGCGGCGAACGCCTTGTCGGCCGGGGCGGGCAGCGAGGCGAGCGCGTGCGTACGACGGGCCGGGGCGGGCCCACCGAGGGCGGCGCGCCGCTCCTGGAGGTAACGGACCTCCGGCGAGTCGGCACCGGGGTGGCCGTAGGGCACGACACCGTCGACGAACTGCGAGTCCGAGATCGGCAGTTCGAGAAGATCCCGCATGTTCTTGAACTCGTCGTTGGAGAGCTTCTTCATCTGGTGGTTCGCGTTCTTGGACGCGAAGCCCTCACCGAGGGTGAAGCCCTTGACGGTCTGCGCCAGGATGACCGTCGGCGCACCCTTGAACTCCAGGGCGGCCTTGTACGCGGCGTACACCTTGCGGGGCTCGTGGCCACCGCGCGAAAGGTGGAAGCACTCAAGGATCTTGTCGTCGGAGAGCAGCTTCGCCATCTCGACGAGCGCCGGGTCCTTGCCGAAGAAGTCCTCGCGGATGTAGGCCGCGTCACGCGTCTGGTACGTCTGCACCTGCGCGTCCGGGACCTCGCGCAGGCGGCGGACCAGCGCGCCGGTGGTGTCGAGCGCGAACAGCTCGTCCCAGGCGCCGCCCCACAGCGACTTCACGACGTTCCAGCCGGCGCCGCGGAACTGGGCCTCCAGCTCCTGCACGATCTTGAAGTTGGCGCGGACCGGGCCGTCGAGGCGCTGCAGGTTGCAGTTGATGACGAAGGTGAGGTTGTCGAGGCCCTCACGCGCGGCGAGCGCGAGTGCGGCGGTCGACTCGGGCTCGTCCATCTCGCCGTCACCGAGGAAGGCCCACACGTGTGACGCGGAGACATCCTTGATATTGCGGTTGGTGAGATACCGGTTGAACCGGGCCTGGTAGATGGCGGAGAGCGGCCCGAGACCCATCGAAACGGTCGGGAACTCCCACAGCCAGGGCAGTCGGCGCGGGTGCGGGTAGGAGGGCAGGCCGTTGCCGCCGGACTCCTGCCGGAAGTTGTCGAGGTGCGTCTCGCCCAGGCGGCCGTCGAGGAAGGCGCGGGCGTAGATGCCGGGGGAGGCGTGGCCCTGGATGTAGAGCTGGTCGCCGGACCCGTCGCGCTCCTTCCCCTTGAAGAAGTGGTTGAAGCCGGTCTCGTACAGCCAGGCGGCGGAGGCGAAGGTGGCGATGTGGCCGCCGACGCCGTGCTTGGAGCCGCGGGTGACCATCGCGGCGGCGTTCCACCGGTTCCACGCCGTGATCCGGCGCTCCATCTCCTCGTCACCGTCGATGACGGGTTCGGCGGAGCTGGGGATGGTGTTGACGTAGTCCGTCTCCAGCAGCTTGGGCAGGGCCAGGCCCGCGCCCTCGGCGTGCTGGAGCGTGCGGCGCATCAGATACGCGGCCCGGTGCGGGCCGGCGGCCTTGGCGACGGCGTCGAGGGAGGCCGCCCACTCGGCGGTCTCCTCGGTGTCACGATCCGGGAGCTGGTCGAGCTCGCTCGGAGACTTGGGCGTGGGGTCGATCATGATCGCCGCCTTCCGGACAGGAGGGGGGTGGAGAAAAGCCTTGTCTGGCAGGACAGGGCGGTGGACCGGGTAAGTCCGCCGTCGACTGTAAGCCGCCGATCGATGATCGATCAAAGCGTTGAGCGAAAAACTTCTCGATATCGACAAAGTCGGCACAGGGTGCCGTGGATGGGGGCACGGGGTGCCTTGTTTTCGCAGGTGGGATGGGGTTCGGATGAGCGGGGGTGCCGGAGTATGAGCGGGGCACACTCCCACTCTCCCTGCGGGGCTGCGCCCCGTATCCCGGGTTCGTCTGCGGGTTCGGTGGGGACTGGTCGCGCAGTTCGCCGCGCCCCTTTTCGGCCCGGTGTCTGTCCGCGGGTCGGCTGTGGTTGCTCGCGCAGTTCCCCGCGCCCCTCCCAAAACCCCCTCCGGGACGGATACCGGACAGGAAGGGCGGAAATCAAAACGGAAAAGGGAGGCGCGCGCGAAAACCGCACGGGCCCCACAG